>CAJXVG010000069.1 GCA_913061495.1 uncultured Winogradskyella sp. | reverse complement strand
GAGATCAGCCTCGGTCTCGTGGGCTCGGAGATGTGTATAAGAGACAGGTTCTACAACAAAATATAGATTTCGGTACGAAATAGGCTTGTCAATACCACTAGGAAATACCGATAAAAAAAACACTTCTTTTAAAACAGAAGCAGAGACATTATTTGAAATCGCTAAAACCCAAAAACCAGAATACGAGCAACGTTTTAGTACTCTTTTAGAGTGGCAGTTTCAACCCAAAACTAATTTAGAATTTGGTTTGCAATATCGTTTGGCAAATTACACTCAAAACCTGGGTCACGAATTGTTTTTGGTCACATCTCTTAATGTAATTTTATAAGTAAAGCTTGCAAATACGCGCAACCAAATATCTTATGCTTTAATAAATATTTCATAAAAGCACCAATCCTAAGATTTAATTTAAGAATTTAGCCAAAACAAGATTTTTTTATGATATCAACCCAATTTTTAAAGAATATATATGAATCCAGATTTATTCTAGTAGTACTTCTGTTTTCAAGTTTAACTACTCAAGTTAAAGCTCAAGAAGATAATCAAGAAGATAATAAAGAGATTTCAAAAAGCATTTATATGACATCCAATCTTGGCTCAGAGTCAAGTGCAGGTTCAATCGCTATTTTAAAGGCAATTGTTAATGCTTCAAAAAATGATGCTAATGCGGCTTTCATTGCATTGGGAAATAGTACCAGGTCTAAAGGTTACCCTAAAAACTCAGAACAAAGGAAAAGTGAAGAAGCGTTTTTGAGATCACAGGTAATGGAGCCACTTTCAGACTTTAATGGCGAAGTAATTTATATTCCGGGAAAATATGAGTGGAATAAAGGCGGACACAAAAACTTAGACGATTTAGAATCCTTTTTACAAGATAACAGTAAAGCAGAATTTTGGCCAAATGATGGCTGCCCAATTGAGCGCGAAACGTTAAGTGATGAGGTAGAGCTGGTAATGGTAGATACAGAATGGTATTTAGAAGATTGGGATGAGTATCCATATATCAATAATGAATGCGAAATTAAAACCAGAGAGCAGTTTTTTCTACAATTTAAAGATGAACTTAAGGACGAACAAAACAAAACCATCATTGTGGCTTTACATCATCCTGTGTTAACAGCTACTAGAAAAGGGTTTTTTGGTCTTATGGGTGGTTTTTCTAAACAAGCCTATTACAATAACGCTATGCAATCTCTTGTAGGTAGATTAGAAACATTGGCAAGTCAATTCCAAGATGTCATTTTTGTATCTGGTAGTGATAAAAATCTTCAGTTCTTAATGGATGATGGCATTCCGCAAATTATAAGTGGAGCTTCCGGAAAAACCACTAAAACAAACCCAGAAACTGATAAAGGTTATTTTGGATCTGAAAAACAGGGTTATGCCAAACTTAATGTTTTTAAAGACGGAAGTTCAGAGGTTGAGATTTATACAGTGGACGGAAATCAAACCAATAAAGTATTTTCATCTAATATTAAACTGAAAAAAGGCGAATTAGAAGATTTTGATTACCATACTAAAGATGAATTCGGTGAAACCTACACAGAAGCAATTTATACTGAAGAAGAAGTTAACAAATCAGGATTTTATACTTGGTTTTGGGGAGATCACTACAGAGAAATCTACGGTCGTAAAATCAAAGCTCCTGTGTTGTTTTTAGAAGATTTACCAGATAATGTAAGAGCAATTACCGAAGGTGGAGGTAACCAATCTAGAAGTTTACGTCTAATAGATGATAACGAAAATGAATATACTGTAAGAGAATTGCGAAAAAGTGGAGTTAGGTTTATTCAATCTAAAATAAAAGACCACTATGTTTTAGATTATGCAGATAATACCGTTGTGGAAAGTATTGTTCAAGATTATTATACAACAGCACAACCTTATGCTCAGTATGCCATTAATGAATTATTAGATGCTATTGACATACCACATGCTAGTCCGAGAATTGTTTACCTGCCAAAGCAAAAACGTTTAGGCCGTTTTAATGAAAGTTACGGAGATAAACTATATATGTTTGAAGAACACGTTGGTGATGAGAACAAGGATTTTGATGCATTTGGTAATGCGGATGATATCATCAGTACAACAGATATGTTACTAGAGTTACAGAATGATAAGGACGCCAAAATTGATGAAGACAGCTATTTAAGAGCACGATTGTTTGATATACTCATTGGTGATTGGGACAGGCACGCAGATCAATGGCGTTGGGCTTTGCACGAAAAAGATGATGGCACAAAGCTTTACAAACCAATACCAAGAGATAGGGATCAAGCCTTTCCTAAGTACGATGGTGTTTTTCCCGCGATTCTAAAATTTGCATCGCCTTTGGCTAGGAATATGCAAAGCTATGCTCCTGAAGTTCAGAATATAAAAACATTCAACAATGCAGTTTATTATTTGGATAAAAATTTTATAAACGAAGCTAGTTGGGAAGACTGGGAAAACCAAGCAGAGAATCTTCAAAATAGTTTAACGGATGATGTTATAGACAATGCTTTCGCTAAACTTCTAGAGGATACCAAAGGCGAAAGCATTGATAACATTAAATCAACCTTAAAGCAAAGGCGAGAAAATATAGTGTCTATAGCCAAAGATTATTACCAATATTTTAAAGAACATGAAATAATTGTTGCCACAAACAAAGACAATAAAGTGGATGTATTAAGACAGCCAAATGGTAAAACTAATGTTACTATAACACAAAAGGACAAAACCATTTTTGAAAATACTTACACTAAAGACATAACAAAAGAATTATGGATTTATGCTTTAGATGGCGACGATGAAATTTCGGTTACTGGAGATGGAAATGATTATATTCAAATCAAAATTTTTGGAGGAGAAGAAAACGACATCTATAACATTGAAAATAATAGGTCTATTAAGGTATATGATTATAAATCAAAAGAAAATACATTTAACACACCTGTAAGTAAAAAACTTACGGATTCTTATGACATTAATAATTACGATCCGCAAAAACGCAAATACTCAAACAATGTGTTATTGCCCACAGTTGGGTTTGATCCAGATGCAGGTTTTAGCGCAGGTTTAACCAATACATTTACAACTTACAGTTTATTGCGCAACCCCTTTACAACGCAACATACTTTTAATGCATCATATTATGCGGCAACTTCAGGTTTTGAATTTTCGTACGATGGTGAATTTGCTCATATTTTTCATAATTGGAATTTAGGAATAGACGCTCGCATTACCAGTGCAAACTATGCTATTAATTTCTTTGGAGTAGGAAATGAAACGATCTATGATGAAGATGATGTTGATATGGATTTTAATCGTGTAAAAATTGAACAATGGCACTTTCAACCTTCTTTAATTTATAAAACAGATGGCAATGTTAGTGCTCATGTTGCAGCCAGAGTAGAGTCAAATAAAGTTGATGATACCGAAAATGGTTTTACGCAAACTTTTTTCAGTCCAGATAATGATGTATTTGAAAATCAAGTGTATGTTGGTGGTGAAGTAGGTGTAAATTTCAATAATAAGAAAGGTTTAATTAGTTTACCGCGAAGAGGTATGGAATTTGGTTTAGTTGCAGGTTATAAGCAAACCATTGATTCAGATTTCGATAATAAATTTTCTTATGTAACACCAACTGTATCATTTATCTATCCAATACATGAAAGTGGTTTGGCAACATTGGCTACTAAAGCTCAAGCAAACTTCATTCTTGGAGATGATTATGAGTTTTACCATGCAGCCACAGTAGGTGGTAATAATAGTTTACGAGGGTTTAGAAACGAACGCTTTTTAGGTAAAACCTCATTTTTTCAAATGACTGATCTTAGAGTTTGCTTTATTGAGCAGCGAACAGGATTTGTGCCTCTGAGAATTGGAGTAACTGGAGGATTCGATTTAGGTCGTGTATGGAACGAAAACGAAGATTCCGAGAAATGGCATAATAGTTACGGTGGTTCTATTTTTATCAACGGGTTTCAGGCTTTTACAGCAAACATAGGTTACTATCAAAGTGTTGAGGATAGTAGAATTATATTCACAGCAGGATTTAGATTCTAAACTAAACAATGTAATACCTAAATTTAAAGAAAAAACATGCGGAAACAATTAATCGAATTTTTAAAAGGATTAAAACGTTTTCTACAAGAAAAGTTTAATAGGCCAGGCACCAAATTGCCTTATATTATAACGGCTGTTTTGGCTTCTGTAATAGTAGTTGGTTGTATAGTTTTATTCGTAAAATTTACGCACCACACTATGTCCGAGCTTCTTCATGACTATGATACTTCTATTAGTCAAACTATTTGGGGTTTCAAGTCACCAGCTCTCACAGATTATTTAATAACCATAACGGAAATTGGAGATGTTATGGGCTATGTTATAATTTTTGGTTTAATCATTATTGTTTTTTTGAGAGTTTTTAAAAACTGGAAGTACATTGTTCAACTCACACTTGTATTGGTGTTGGCCCTTAGTTCTAATGTGCTTTTAAAACAAATAATTAATAGATCTAGGCCACTGGGAGAACATATGGTTACTGTAAAGACGTTAAGCTACCCGAGTGGTCATGCTATGCTTTCAATGGCGTTTTATGGTTTCTTAATATATTTAATTATTCAATTTAAACTAAAAAAGACTCTAAAAGCTTTGTTAATCTCACTTCTAGTTATCCTCATTTTAAGTATTGGCATAAGCCGTATCTATCTTGGTGTACATTATCCTTCAGATGTTCTTGGTGGCTATTTGGCCGGTTTTATTTGGATGATATTTTGCATTTTAATTTTTAATTTGATTAAAATTTTTAGAAGAGATCCAGCAACCTAAGGTTATTTAATACAAATCAAGTTTTTAATTTATACACCTAAAAAAAGCCCAACTATCGTTAAGATAGAGGGCTTAATTGTTTGCTTATTTATTGATTAAAAACTTTCATAATCAAATTTTTGTCCACCTACGGAAGCTTCGGCCATAATTCCTGCTTTTGGCATAACAAAAACAGCAACACCGTCTTTATATTTCGCTTCTTTGGCTTTACCAGATTCTAAAACTACAGCAGACAATCCAGCTGTAAATTCAAAATTACCTTCTTTAAACTCTTCTAGATCAGATTCGGTTTCAAAAAATATAACTTCACTTATGGCTTGGCCACCAGCTTGTAAACCTACATTTAACTTTTTGAGATCTGCCATTCCAATCGCTCTACCATTTTCATAAACCACACCATTTCCTGCTGCACCACCTATAATAAAACCTCCTTTGCCTACATTAGGGAAAATCACATAAGCGGCAGAGTCGTTAAAAAAAGATTTTATATTAGAGTCCATAGACATAAACTTGGCTTTTGCTTTGTCTGCATCAGCCATTATACGTTTATCATCACTGTTTTGAGTGTACGCACTGCAAGTAATAATAACCGCAAAGAGCGTAATTATGCTTTTTAAAGTTTTCATAAGTATTTTGTTTTTAAATTAGTTGTATAAAATTACCAATAGAATATTTAAAGTAATGACACAATTAATTAAAAAATGAGCGTAATAAAATAGAAATGAATTCTTTAGCATTAAATATTGCTAGATGCACTTATAAAACAGAATGTATTAAACTGCTATGTAAAACTTAAGAATTCTAAAAACAAAAAACCGATTCATTGAATCGGTTTTTTAATTGTGGAGTCGGAGAGAATCGAACTCTCGTCCAAACAAGTAACCAAAGAGCTTTCTACACGTTTATTCTTTTCTTGTTTTTTCGATTGCAAGCTGGTTAAAGACAACCCACTTACAACTTAGCTTCTTAATCTCGAAAGGGCATCAAAGCACTACCCAATCTTAGTCAATTTTTACGATGCCTCAATTAGAAACGCCACTGACTAGGGCTTTTCGGAGACATTTAGCCTTCCTACCTAGTAGGAACTAGCACGAATCTTACTATAATTCAGATTATGCAGCTAAAGCGTAGTTATTCTCGCCGTTTAAAAGTTTGGTTCAGCCTTTTACGTGTTTCAAAACCATTACACGACGTGCTTACCATTTAATTAATCTCGCTGTCAAAACCAGTCGACCCCTTAAATGATAATTTTTTGGGCGTTACTCTATTTCGCTCAAACTTCATAGAGTCGGGCTTTCCGTTGTATCTTTTGCTCAAAAAAGCAAAAGGATGCCACTTCAATCCCTAACGCACCACACCAATGGCCAGTAATAATTGCCCAATGGTGTGCGAAATTACTAAAAATACTAATGCAAAAGTTATACCAATAACGTTTTATAAACGCATTAAGAAAAAATGTCAGATTAAAGTTTTAATTTCAAGAAAAATAAGGGTTATGGTTCAAAAAGGAACCCAACTAAAATGGAAATGAAGAAACAGAACAGCAAAAGGAAAAAGCGAAAGCGAAGTATAACGAATAGAATAGTAAAAGCAGACTTGGTTTAGCCACAAAATCGACTTATTTTCGCTGAGAACTAAAAATCAAATCATTCTTGTTTTTGCAATGCTAAATTCAGCGAAACAACCAGAATAAATAATCCCTTTTTTATGAAATTCGCAATCATCAAAGAACGTAAAAATCCACCAGACAGACGTGTTGTATTTTCTCCAGAAGCCTTAGCCGAAGCACAATTAGATTTCCCAGAAGCACAATTTGTTGTGGAGTCCTCGGAGATTCGTGTGTTTTCAGATTCAGACTATAAAGAAAAGGGGTTTAAGGTTACTGATGATATTTCAAGTGCAGATGTAATGATTGGAGTAAAAGAAGTGCCAATTGAAAGTTTAATTCCCAATAAAAAATATTTTTTCTTTTCCCACACCATAAAAAAGCAACCTTATAACAGGGATTTGCTCAGAGCGATACTCGACAAAAACATTGAGCTTTACGACCACGAAACTATTGTAAAAAAGAGTGGAGCGCGCTTAATTGGTTTTGGGCGTTATGCAGGTTTGGTTGGAGCATACAATGGCTTTAGAGCATTGGGATTAAGGGATGAATTGTTTCAACTTCCAAAAGTAGAAACTTTGGCAGATTTAAACGAAGTAAAAGCTGAATTAGATAAAATCACAATTCCAAATATAAAAATTCTGCTTTCCGGTACTGGAAAAGTAGCATTAGGAGCACAAGAAATTTTAGATCACTTGGATATTAAGGAAGTGAGTGACGCGCTCTATTTAACATCTGAATTTACTGAACCAGTGTATTGTATGGTTGACGTTATGGAATATACCAAACGCTCAGATGGAAAAGTAGGAGACAAGTACAAGTTCTATAAAGATCCGACTGGTTACGAAAGTAATTTTATGCCATACGCCAAACAAACAGATTATTTTATTGCAGGTCATTTTTACGGTAACAATGCACCATTTTTATTTACTAGGGAAGATGCTAAGCATCAAGACTTCAGAATAAATTTAGTAGCAGATATTTCTTGCGATATTGATGGGCCGGTTGCGAGTACAATTCGAGCTTCAACCATAGCAGATCCTTTTTATGGATATGATGCAAAAAACGAAAAAGAGATCGCATATGATGCTAAAAATGCCATAACTGTTATGGCTGTAGATAATCTTCCTTGTGAACTGCCAAAAGATGCAAGTGAAGGTTTTGGGAAAACGTTTTTAGAATATGTGATTCCTGCGTTTTTCAACGATGATGAAAACGGTATTTTAAAACGTGCCAAGATTACTGAAAATGGGCAGCTTACGAAGCGATTTGGTTATCTTCAAGATTTTGCGGATAGGGAAGCTTAACTTCATTTATGTTGCGACATTAGATATTATCATTAAAATTTCAATAAGGTTTTGTTAGTATTTTATGCGAATTTGATTGTATTGGTAAAGTTATTTGTTGATACAAAAAAAGCTTTTTTATTTATTTATTTATTATTTTTATTAATTATGGATTGGACTAGCCGAAACAACAATCCTTAAATCATTTTGAAAGTAGGCATAAACCAATAAAATTTATCTTTATGAAAAGAATTATTTTAATTACAGTTCTTTTCTTGGGAACTTTATTTTGTTTACAACAAGCCAAAGCATTAACAAGGGATGGTTGTAGTAATGTATGTATTTGTGGAAATGATGCAAATGGGGATGGTACATTAAACGCAACTGAATACAAAGACATGGTAGGAGATGATACAGAAGTACCAACTTTTAAAGAGTTAGACGATAATGCAGATCAACAAATCGATGAATCTGAAATCAAAGATTACCCTGGCTGTTCATAATAAAACTCCAAACCTTCGAATAATAATTCTTCGAAGGTTTTTTTGCCCCCACATAATTCAACGCACACATGCGAAGTCTTTTATTCTTAATTATTTTTTCTTTCTTCCCTAATTCTATTTTAATTGCTCAAGTTACTAATTCAAATGAAAAATTCGTTGAGAAATATGAAGTTTCGGGTATTGTTGTAGACACTTTGAACAATATTATTTCAAATGCATCAGTAATTTTTATATATGATATCACAGAAAAAACTTATAGTACAGCAAGTGACCCATTGACAGGGCGATTTATTAAAAAAATAGATAAGGGCAAATACTTAATTGAAGTCAGTGCATTAGGATATGCTGATTATTACAATACAATTTATATAGAGAAAGATACAATGCTACCTGATATTGTCTTATCAGATGAACCAACTTCATTAGATGAGGTGATTATTAAGGCAAAGCTAAAGCAGAAGATTCTTCAGAATGCTACTGGTTTTTCAATTGATGTAAAGAATGATTCTCTTTTCAAAGATATGCCTTTAATAGAAATTTTATCTTTTCTACCTGCTGTACGTGTTTTAGAAAATGGCAATGTTAAATTACAAGGAGAGTATGCAAAGGTTATGATCAATGGTAAATTTAGAAAAATTTCTAATCAAAAACTACTGTCAATGTTAGAAGGTTTAACGGGTGAAGATTTAGAGAATATTGAATTGATAGATTCACCTTCAGCTAAGTATGGTGGAAATGAAAAAAAAATAATTAATATAAATATCTCAAGACCAAAAGAAGATGGTTTAGAGGGAGCTATTTCAACCAGAATAGAAAATGTTGATTTTTCTTCAAAACCATCAAGTAGACTAAACTATAAAATAGGTGATTTTATTTTAGAATTTTCCGCTAATCCATATTCGTATGATGAGATATCTTCAGAAATTTTTTCTACTATTAATTTAAGAGATAATAGCTTAGCTATTTCAGATAAAATAAAAACTGAAAAATCTACAATAAGAAAGGTCTATGGTTTAGGGTTTGACTACACAATAAATGATGCTCATTCTCTTTATGTAGATTACAGTCTATCTAGATATGATCAAAGTAATAGCATCAATTTCCACAGTAAACAGTTTATATTTAATAATCTCGAAAAATTATTTTTAACTGAAACTTATAAATTGAATAAAACATATTCCAATGGTTTTAATTTTGGTTATCGATATGATATTGATGACAAAGGAAACCGTATAGATATTGCAGCCAGCTATAAAAATAATAACTTACATTCAAATGAAAATTTTGAAATCAGTATAATTGACTTTATAGAAAATTCTGAAGAATCAAGCTCAAGCATGTATATTTCGAATAATACCAATAGGCAATTTAGTTATAGATTTGATTATACTTTGCCCATAATGGAGAATAAAAAAAAGATTGAATTTGGTGCAAAGTTCGATAACTTACGAATTAATGATAATGATACATTCAGAGATTTTAATGAAGAAAATAATGTTTTTGAAACAAATCCAATTTTCAGTAACGCTTTTAATTATAATGAAAGTAATTTTGCTGCCTATCTATCTTTTGACAATAATCTTAAAAAATTTAAATACTCAATCGGTGCAAGAGTTGAACAGACAAAAACCACATCATCTTCGATTGCAGAAAATCAAACGTTCGATAACTCTTTTTTGAATTTTCTACCTGTTATTGCTTTAAAATATGTTTTTTCAGAAGATGAATCGAGTAATATTAATGTGTCTTACAGAAAGGGTTTTTTATTACCACCATATATTCAATTAAATCCATTTGAAGTTTTTTTGAATAGTACAACTATAAAACGAGGTAACCCTGAGCTAAACCAAGGTGTTTATCACAGTTTTAATCTTGGATATACAATTAAAAATAAATATTATTTAAGTTTAAGTTCTTATTTGTACAACAATAATTTTGAGGAAATAAAATTTTTGGAGGGTGATAGAACAATAATTTCTTATGCAAATATTGGTAAAAAGCAGACTTATAAACTTTTTTTCAATACTAACTATAAAATCTATTCATGGTGGCACTCATATCTTGATGCAAGTTTAATTTATAGTAAAATTGATGGTACAGCGGTTGAAACAAGCATTGAAAATTATTTTTTTAGTATAAATAACACTTTCAACTTACCTAAAAAAATAAGATTAAGTGTCATATCAAGTCTTAGTAACGGAAATTCAACTGGATTTGAAGAACCCAATAGGTTTTTGAGGGTTTTCGGTACAGCAATTTTCAGCAAGAGATTCTTGGATAATAATTTGTCAATTAATTTAAGGGTAATTGATATTTTCGGTGTTAACAATAAAAATGAAAACACTTATTTCGTCGATGATACTAGATATACTAATAAAACTATTTTACGAAATCCAAAAGTATCTTTGTATATTTTATATAGATTTAAATCAGGTAAAAAGTTCAACAAGAAATCAAAAAAGAAAAGTTCGATAGCAAATGATAGGTTTTAGTTACTTTACACTTATGGTAAATTCTTAGAAACCCTCCAGCCTAAGGTAAACAACCACGCATGCAAATGCTGAAAGAGCGCAATTACAATATTGAAAACATCTGAAATTAAACACTTAGGATTGCTTATAATTTCCCAAGAATTATAGCGCAGGAACCTACCTAAATAAACGCCAAATCCACACAAAAAACTAACAGTTACCGTTAAAGTTTCAATCGGTAATCTTTCAAATTTTGAAATTAATAGATTCCGCATATCCAATAACGAAAGATAGAAGAGAAGCAATCCGCTAAGTGCAAAAGACAGCACCAGCAAAACATCTAGCCATAATAGATGCTCATCACCTATTTTTATATGGATTAAATCCGTAACAATGTAAGGTGCATTTGGTAAAAACGCCAGCCAAACCAAAAACCAAAACCCGAGTTTAAGTTTGCTCAAGTTCTGTTTGGTATTGAGATACATTGTAGTTGCGTATGGGACTGAAGCCAAAAAAACATTCCAGATTAAGAATATATAAAACAAAGATTTGTTCAGCTTTATGCGTACCACAAGTACAACGACACTAAATGATAGTGCAATTGTAATTAATGACAAGGTTTTAAATCGAGTTTGAATAAGTATCTTTAATGCTTCCATGTTATGTTTTGGGTATTATAAAATTTTAAAATGGATATTTCAACAGCCAAAACCGTTAATATACCTAAGCTATAAGCCACTAAATCTGTGAACTGAAACGTGCTACCAAAAATGAGTTTTGCTGTAAAGCTATCTTGTAAGTTTAAGTAGTCTAAAAGTGGAGTGAGCTGAAGTAACTCTACACTATAGGCAATTAAGAGAACGACCAAGGTTGAGGCCCTCACACTCAAATTGGTACATCCTCTTATAATTGCATATAGTAATATCACTACCAGATAATCGCCAAAGGTGTGGCGGATAAATCCGGTTTTAAGAAAAAGTGCTATTGCCAGTTCTATATTAAACAATGAAAGAGCAATTGTTAGATATGTTTTGTTGAACTTTAGTTTCATTTGTTGTTTTTGTATTTAGATTGAGTCCCGGAAAAATTGTAAGTTATAAATGGTAGAATGGGACATGGAAATTAGTATTTAGATCATTTTTGAAGATTTTTTTTTTGAATTTTTAATTTAAATCTCCAGACGAGTAATATCATGCTGTAAACACTACCACAATATATAAATGCAAATATGCTTTTATCGAATTCTAAAATGATAACAATAAAAAGGGCAAAAAAGGTAATGATGTAATAAGGAAAATAAGTTTTAAAGACATGACGTTTGTTTTTAGGATTATTAGAAAGCCAGAACATACATGATATACTTAGTCTAATGACTATAAAAGTCATTAACGCAATAAACATTAGTAATATAAAAAAGAGTGCTCCCATATTATTTAGTAGATGTTTTTTAGGTTGTCATATTGCAATTCTTGCCAAGAATTTCTATTCAGCTCTTTTAAATAGTTGCTGTATTTTCTATTAATTAGTTTTACGTAATTTTCATCAAGTTCATTTAATTCAGTTTGTTCTTTCAGAAAAAAAGTGTTGTTATGGGAAAGCTCAATCAAATAACTGAAATCCATGGATTGTGCATAATTCAAATTGTAGTTTGTAATATGATAATCCCAATTAATCGTGCTACTTATTATCAATACCATAAAAGCAGTTTTTGTATTCAATCGTAGCAAATACCAAATGTTTTTTACTTTATCAATTTTTAAGAGTGTTGTGATAAGTCCTGTTATGACAAGTATGAGATACATTAAAACACCAATTCTTTTATAGGTAAGTCCAAAATAATAGATGTATTGACTGTTTTTAATTGCAATACTGATAACCAAAATACAGTTGAGAATAATCCATGTAAATGCTAATTGCTTCAATAGTGTATTGTCTTTGTAGAAATTAAGGTCGCCTCTAAAAACATAAAGCAGAATAGCTATAGCAATAATAATCGATGCGATTAGAGCATTTATACCGTTGTGCACTTGAGCAGAAAAAACAGAAGCCCTTATATCCATATTTGTAGCAATAAAAGTGATATCTGTGATTAAGAATACAACAATAAGTAAGTTTAATAAACCAATTAAAACAACACCAAGCTGATTCTCCTGTTTCAGTTTTACTAATGAAAATCGATTAGTTTTAGATAATTTGTTGCCTGTTTTTAAATCTAGCTCAGTTGCTGGTTCTACTTCAACGGGTTGGTGTATGTTAGAAAATAAATAATATCCCAAGCCTGCGACTAAAATCCATTGAATATTTATAAAACTAAAGTCCATCTTAGAAATTAGTCCATTAAACATTGGGTTTCCATTTTTATAAAGTGCTATAAAAATGATAATAACAATGAGGGGAATGCCTATCATTTTTGCTATATGAAAATAATTGGTGGCCTTTTTAGTTTCAGGTTGTTTATAGGTTTCATCACCAGAAAAATTCCGATGGAATAATCCTGCGATTGTAGTGTAAAGACCGTTGAGCCAATTGACGTAGATTGATGATTTGTTTTCCGATAACAGACCAATTAAAGTAAAAAATGAAATAAAGTTGGCAATTATTGCCAATAGAGAATCATGAAAGAAAACCGCTAATCCAGTAACGAGATAAATGCCACCATGAATAATTGTTCTTTTATTTTTAAAATCATCTGGATTGTTAATTGAAAGTATAATGATTGTGAGAATACTAAATAGAAATAAGTTAAGTCCAAGATTTTTGTTATAGAAAAATGAGCTAAATAAGATTGCTGCGATAATTAAGGTTGTTTTTCTCATGGTGTAGTTTTTTAACTGTCTCTTATACACATCTGACGCTGCCGACG
>CAJXVG010000068.1 GCA_913061495.1 uncultured Winogradskyella sp. | reverse complement strand
ATACGAGATCAGCCTCGGTCTCGTGGGCTCGGAGATGTGTATAAGAGACAGAGAGAAAGGAGACGTTCTACAGAAACAAGTAACTCTGGTTCAGACAGACCAAGACGTTCTCGCAGAAAATAATTTCAAAGCCTCTTAATTGAGGCTTTTTTTTGTTTCAAATTTTATTCAATAATAGAATAACAGAGTTCGTTCAAATTTTATAACTTCCGCATTTAGAAATTCAATCTATGCGTAATCTCTTTTTGAGACTTTTTTTATTTTCAACGGTATTTTCTTTTTCACAAGACATTGAAAAAAAACCTTTTTCTGTTGATCTCAGTCCATTTTATGGCACAATACTAGAGCATAATCCAGATATTTCACATTTAATTACAGATCATCCAACGGGTTTTATTCTTAGTTATAACCGAAAAACGTATGGGTTTAATGAGTGGGAACGCCGTTACAATTATCCGGATTGGGGATTTTCAATGACCTATCAAGACATGAAAAATCAATTTCTCGGAGAGAATATTGGGCTTTACGGACATTTCAACTTCTATTTTTTAAATCGGAATTTGGTTTTTAGAATTGGTCAAGGTATTGCTTATGCCAACAAACCTTATGACAAGGAAGACAACTATATTAACAATGCTTATGGCTCACACTTATTGAGTTCAACCTATTTAAAATTCAACTATATAAAAGAGAATCTGTTTAAAGGATTGGGTTTAAATGCTGGTTTTACCGTCATCCACTACTCCAATGCCAATGTAAAAGCTCCCAACAACAGTACCAACACCTTTGCATTTTCTGCAGGATTGAATTATCTGTTTGATGCTGAAGAATTCCCAGCCTATATACCTGAAGGTGAGCGTACAAAATATACTGAACCGTTTAAATACAATTTTGTATTTAGAAGCGGAATTAACGAGAGTGATATTAATGGTAGCGGTCAATTTCCTTTTTATGTTTTTACCGCTTTTGTAGATAAACGCATCAATCACAAAAGCACTTTTTTAGCTGGCACAGAATTGTTTGTGTCGTATTTTTTAAAGGAATATATAAAGCACCAATCTATAGCCTTCCCTGAAAATGGCATTAAAAGCGGTACAGACTTTAAACGTGTTGGCTTATTTCTGGGTCACGAACTACGTTTTAATAAAGTCGCTTTCATTACCCATTTGGGTTATTACGTGTATTGGCCTGTTGAGTTTGAAAACCGTTTGTATAACCGATTGGGTATTAAGCGCTATTTTTCTGATAAGATTTTTGGTGTCATTAACGTACATTCCCATGGTGCAAAGGCGGAAGCTGTTGAATTCGGAGTTGGAGTAAGACTATAATTATGAAGAAAATCATCACATTAATTATTGTAAGTTTAGTGTTTTCGTGCAATTCTGAAGATGCTATTGATTGTTTTCAGAATGCTGGAAATATTATTCAGCAAGATTATGCTTTAGATAATTTTGATAAAATCACGGTGTTTGAGCGTAGCCAGCTTTTTATATCCGAAGGTGAATTCTCCGTTATTTTAGAAACTGGCGAAAACTTGATAAATGACATTGACATAAAAGTTTCTAACGGGAGATTGATTATTGAAAACGGCAATTCTTGTAACATTACCAGAGAATATGGCATAACTAAAGTGTTTGTTTCAGCACCTAATATCACGGAAATACGAAACAGTTCAGGATTAAAAGTTATTAGTGAAAACACACTGACTTATCCTAACCTAACATTACTTTCAGAGGATTTGGAAGAAGAAGACGCTTTCCATACCGATGGTGACTTTGAACTCGATTTAGATGTTGAAAACCTAACAATTACCCAAAATAATCTCAGCAATTTTTTCCTTACAGGAAATGCCACTAACCTAGATTTGAATTTTACGTTTGGTGATGCACGCTTTGAAGGTCGCGACTTAATTGTACAAAATGCTGATGTCTATCATCGTGGGACAAATGACATTACTATAAACCCTCAACAAGAACTTACAGGAACTCTTCTCAGTACAGGCGACTTGATTGTCGTTAACACACCTCCAATTCTTGATGTTGAAGTGTTATACACAGGTCAACTCATAATAGAAGATTGATGTATTATAGGTCACTACGAGTGAAATTCTGAAAGAATTTTGTATCGAGAAGTATTGACCTAATCAATGTCATTCAAGTTCCAATCATAACTTTTATAGCGCAATTCTACATTAGAATTTATCTTAGTATTTGAAAATTTATTAATGTAATCTATAATTGAAGGTGCTTCTTTTAGAAAATCTTTCTTGTACCATTTAAAAATTTCCGAAACTTTGGCATTATTTTCTGAGATTTCATTTTTATCAGAATTGATAAATTCTGTGGCAGCCTTATCCATTAATTCGTTAACATTTTCAGCAGTATAAGCTTCATTCAACAGTTTTGGGCATGAAATAGATGCGCAATTAATGGCAAAGTGTATTCTTGGTTCGTTCATTTTCTGAAGTATGCCTTTTTCAATATCAGCTAACGAAAATTCTTTATCACCAACAGTAATAATGTTTTTCAAAAAAGGTGAAATTGTAGCATCAATATCTTTAATACTTTTCACTGGATAATTATCAACAATCAATTTTATAGTATTTGCGTTATAAACGTTGATAAAATAGGCCAATTGCTCTTCAAACACCCAATTTTCATTTGGCTTTTTACTACTTAAAAAAGAGACGTAAGCATTCAGTTTTTCCTTGTCTGCTTTAAAACCTTTATAATCTACCAATCCATTTTCCTTAACATGCTTTTTTAAGAGCTTGTCCCAATCACTATGGTCTATCTCATTTTCAACTTTCACATTGTATTCTTGTTCTTTTTTTTCTTTGTAATCAACGCCTTTAGATGAAACACACGAACCGAACAATGCTACAGCTATAAAAAGTAAACCGAAATTTTTAATATAATTTTCCATTCTGTTAAAATAAAAAATTAATAAGGCTTTTATTATTAAAGGAATTATAAATTCTTAAAAATAGAATTCATAGAGCAAAAAAAAGACCCGTTTTGTTAACGGGTCTTCATCCTATCTCCTTAACTACTGAAACAACTTCAGTATAATATAACTAACTAATAAGATTAAGAGATAAAGGGTAACTTGGCAACTCACGGTTACTAGCTTTTACTGCATTTACTATAGGTAAAACCAATGCTAATATACCTATGACAATAAGTGTGAGAATTCCTAATCCAAACAAAAATATCAAAGGGATGCTTATTATTGAATATATAAGTATGCTAATTTGAAAGTTTAAAATGGCTTTACCATGAACATCCATATCCACAACTTTGTCCTTTTGTGTAGCCCAGATTATTAAAGGGACTATTAAGCCTCCAAAACCTGTGACATAAGTTAATAATTGTGAAAGATGTGTAATAACCAATAATTGATTGTCGGTCCGTTTTAATGTATGATAATTTGATTCCATAGATAAGTGACTTTTTAATTGATGATAAATGCTTCTAATTATGTGTCGTAAAATTAGAGGTTTTGTTACAAACTCATATTAAAATATAAAATTTTGTAACATTAAGAAATAACGTTTAGTTAATAATTTCGAAACGGAAATGATATATTTTGCATTGTATTAATATGATAAAATGCAGTATTTAATTACACTAGCACTAGCTCAGGTGCTGATAACAATTTATCTTCTTTGGGAGGATTTTAAAAACAAAAAGGCAGAAAGATATTTATTGCTATATATACTTATTTTAGGAACATATCTTGTAACAAAATTCATTTATATAGAGTTTTATGAAAGTACTGAGAAGTATATTAAGTTCAGTACACCTTTGGGTTTAGCAGGTGGTCCTCTACTCTATTTTTATGTAAAGTCTAAATTAAAAGAAACTATATCTAAGACAACACAGCTTATACATCTAATTCCTTTTGCCATTTTTTTGGTTTTCTTTATTATTTCAATTCTGGTAATATATTTCAAAGAAGATCATTCACTTTTTAATATATATTCACAAACTAAAGGACTTGTAGCATTTGTTAGTGTTTCGGGATATTGTATCTATCTGCTTTTTCATCTAGGTAAAAACAAGAAAAACAAAAAAAATTATGGTGGTTTAGGGTTCCCCTTTGGTTAATGCTTACTCCTGGTATAGCGGTAATAACACCCTATATCTTGTTTAAAGAGGAATCTATATTATTTCGGTATGTAAATTTTATATGTCTTTTTTTCGTTTTAATGAGTATTCTTAGACATTACTTCAAAGAGCCTAAAAGAAAGAAATCAACTATTGATGCAAATCTTGAATTAGAGAAAGCTGCATATAAAAAATCGGGTTTAACAGACAATAAATCAAATGAGTATGTTGATCAGTTAGTACTTCTTATGGAAAAGAACAAACTCTTCCTAAAACCAGATTTAACACTTGATGAGTTGTCAAAAAAAATGAATGTACCAAAGCATCATCTTACCGAGGCTTTAAACGTGAACTTAAACAAAACTTTTTATCAGTTTATAAATGAGTATAGGGTTAATGAGTTTAAGAAGAGAATAACAGATTCTTCTAAAAAAGAAAACTTAGTTTACCTTGCTTATGATTGCGGTTTTAATTCAAAAACAACCTTCTTCAACTACTTCAAAAAATTAGAAGGTATGACTCCATCTGCCTACAGAAAACAAACTGTTCTCTAATTTACAATTTAATAACGTTTAGATAAAAACCCTAACTAACCCTACAAAACTCTAAAAAAATAAGTTCGGATTGTATGGCGCGAACTTTTTATTGACCCTCTCGCTTAGTTTGAACTTAAATTTTATACAGTCGAAATAGTTTTGTCTCATAAACCAAAATTAATTAAGATGATTACCTTGAACAATTGCTTAAAGCTAAAATTAGTATCATGCATTTTGAGTTGCATGTTTACAGTAATGCTGTATGCCCAAGAAACAGGTTCTGTTTCTGGGCAAATTAAAGATGTAAATGGAAGTTTGCCATTTGTTAATATCACAGTAAAAGGACAAACTATTGGTACCACTAGTGATATTGACGGTAACTTCACACTCGTTAATGTAAAAAAGGGAGCACAAACATTATTGATATCCTTTTTGGGATATCAGACTTTAGAAAAAGAATTGAATGTAACTGCTCGTTCTAATAACAATTTGGGGATTATTACCCTAACAGAATCAGTGGAAGCCTTAGAGCAAGTTGTTATAAAAAGTAGCTTTTTACCATCACAAAGAAGGGCTTTGGCAATTCAAAAGAATGCAGCATCAATTTCTAACGTACTTGCAGCAGATGGTATTGGAAAATTACCAGACCGAAATGCAGCAGAAGCTGTGCAGCGTGTTCCTGGTGTAACTATTGAAAGAGACCAAGGAGAAGGACGTTTTGCCATAGTTAGAGGCACTCCTATTGAATGGAGTTCTAACCTTGAAAACGGTGACAGACTACCTTCTGCAGATGGCTTTAGTGGTTCTAGGCAAGTAGCTTTAGATGTTATACCAACAGAACTTATAGAATATGCAATTATAACCAAAGCACTGACGCCAGATATGGAAGGTGATGCTATAGGTGGCTCAATCAATTTCAAAACCCGTACCGCACCAGACGATTTTACTTTAAATGTAAGTGCGGCTGGTGGTTACAATGATCAAGTACAAAAAGGGTCTTACAACGCTTCCTTAATAATAGGTGACCGTATTAGTGATAAATTCGGATTTTTAGTATCTGCTGCAATATGGGACAGACCTTGGGCCTCAGATAATTATGAATTAGAATACAATTTTGATCAACCAGGAACACAAGGATTTTCTGTAAATAATCTTCAACTTAGAGATTATGAAGGAGGTAGGAAAACTGTTGGTCTTAATACTGCAGCAGAATATGATTTAAATGACAATAACCAATTTATTGTAAGAGCAATCTACGATGTATTTTTAGATGATGAATTTGCACGCCAACACAATTTTAATTTTCCAGAGGGCCCAGACGAAGCTGAAAATGAAGGAAGTGCTGAAATCACAATCAGAAACGGTGGCTTTAAAACTGAACTTTATGGTGGTGAATTAGGAGGAAATCACAGGATTAACTCAAAATTAAATTTAGACTGGAAAGGCTCTATTTACAAAACAACTTTTACTCTAGGTAACAATAGTGGTTTACCCGATGGATTAAAAGGTATTCAAATCGCACAGTTTCAGCAAGGCGGCACATTTTCAAATACATCTTTAGATAATTTTACGTATTGGGATTTTGATTCCCCAAATGGTGTTGGTGGCTCTGGTGACGTTTTTCAGCCTGGTTTTGATGGACCTTTAATTCCTCAAGCACTTGCCCTAAGTAATGCAGGTGTTTTCATTGCAGACTCTGAGGAAAAAGATTATGTAGGTCAGGTAAACTTAAAATACAACCCAACAAGTGATGCAACTTATAAAATTGGTGGTAAATATAGAAATAAGCGTCGTGAAGCAGTTAACAGACAGGTGTTTTTTGTGCCTGCTGCTTTTGCTGGTGCTGATGTGCCAATTCCTTTCTATTCTGATTTTGAAATGGAACCATACGATTTAAGAGGCGGATTTTTAGAAGAGTTAAATACACCATATTCGGATATCTTATTAGATGAAATGATGACTGAAGATGCCCTTGGCAGATTAATGCAAGACATCTTTGTTGATAATCCTGATAATTATTTTTCTACAGATAATTTTACTGGTGGTGCTTTGCCAAACGAATTGAGTGGCTTTAAAGGTACAGAAAATGTAGCTGCTTTCTATGCTATGGGAGACTGGAAACTAACAGAAAAATTATCCCTAACCGCTGGAGCACGTTTTGAACAAACAAATATTGATTTAGATGGGTTTGAATATGATACAGAAGAAAATTTAACCAGTTTTAATGCAGATGCTTCCTATGGATCATTTTTACCATCCATACATTTCAAATACTCACCAAAAGAAAATTTTAACCTTCGTGCTGCTTATACAAAAAGTTTAGCCAGACCAAATTTTGCAGACATCAATCCTAACAGAACAATATCTGATACAGGAAGTGGCATTACCTTAATAAGCGGTGGTAATCCAGATTTAAAACCAACCTACTCAAACAATTTTGACTTACTGGGTGAATATTTCTTTAAGGATGTTGGTGTTGTTTCCGCAGGTGTGTTCTATAAAGATTTATCAGATATTATCTTTCAAAATCTGAGCCAAGAAACTGTAAATGGAAACACAGTTCGTATTCAAGAACCACAAAACTTGGAGGATGGTTATTTGTTGGGCTTTGAATTGGCATTTGTAAAACGCTTTACTTTTTTACCTGGTTTTTTAGACGGATTTGGTGTTGATGCCAACTATACTTATACCAAATCTGAAGTGGATGTTCCCAATTTTGATTCCGCAACCGGAGAAGTAACCACAGATACACAAACCCTAATTAACCAACCAGAACATATTTACAATGCATCTCTTTTTTATGAAAAATATGGACTCACAGCAAGAGTTGCCGCAAATTTTAAAGGAGAGTACGTGGATGAATATCGTGTCGCAGCAGGACCAAGTCATTACAGATATTATGACAAGAATTTAACCTTAGATTTCAGTACTTCATTTTCTATTTCTGATAAAATCAAAATTTTTGCTGAAGTAAATAATTTAACCAATGAACCGCTTAGATATTATCATGGCACATCTAATAGACCAGAACAAACAGAATATTATTCAATAAGAGGTCAATTAGGCTTAAGAGTCAATCTCTTTTAATAAAAGTCAAAAAACAAACTACTGTAGCAATATTGTTACAGTAAATTAAAAAATATAAAATCATGATATTACAAAGAATATACACCGTATTAGCTGCAATGGTAATTTTTACCTCTTGTGGAGATTACAAAGAAACACCTAGACCTAAAAAATCTTTGAACGAAGATCTAGCTATTACATTTGATGAAAACCAAAAAAACTTGATTTTCAATGCACCTCAAATAAAAGATTGGAAACTTTATAATTTAAATGCAGACCATACCATTGGTAAACCTATCATTTTTAACGAGAAAGGGATACTAGATAAAGATCTAGGCAATAAAAGACATTACTTTTTGGCAGTTTCAGGTAAGGATTCCGTGTATCTTTCTAATAGGCATTTAGCTATTGAAGGTGCTGAAAACGCCAGAGATCTTGGTGGTTTATTTACCAAAGATGGCTACCAAGTAAAATGGGGATTGATATATAGATCTGGTATGCTTTCTGAAATTAATAATGATGAATTTGAAATGCTTAAATCCTTAAATGTACAAACAATATGCGATTTTAGACAAGATGCTGAAATAGAAGAAGATCCTGATACATGGCCAAATATCGAAACAATCAACACAGTAAGAATCACAATTGGAGACGACACTATTTCGCCTAAGGAGGTGTTAAAACAACTTGAATCTGATGACTTTGATGGTGATATGCTTATGCAGGAAGCTAATAGAGGTTTCGTCAATACAGCTTCCAAAAGCTATACAGATTTTTTTAAACTTCTATTAAATAATAAAAATTACCCAATACTTTATCATTGTTCTGCTGGTAAAGACAGAGCCGGATTTGCTTCTGCAATGATTTTATCTGCCTTAGGTGTTGAAAGGAAAATCATAATAAATGAATATCTATTGACCAATTATCTCACCCATGGTGTCAGTGAGGATAAAATTGAAAAAGCTGCCCTTTTTTATGGTATTGATGCTGATAAATTAAGAAAGTTGATGGGCGTAAAAGTAAGTTATATTAACGCTGCTTTTGATGCTATTGATTCAAAATACGGCAATGTAAATAATTACCTATGTGAAGCATTAGGTGTTTGTAAAAGAGAGATAGAACAATTAAAATCTAAATTACTTTACAATTACAACAGCACGATCACGGTAGATGAATTAGGCATTGAGCTTCCTGAAAACAAAGATCAAATCACAGGAAAATCTATGCTAGAGGGTGCAAATAATTTCAGAGAGTTTAATGTTGCCAATGGAAAGCTAAAACCAGGAATATTGTTTCGCTCTGATGCGCTTCATGAGCTTACTAAAGCCGACATCAAAAAATTGGAAGCCATGAACCTTAAATCGGTTGTGGATTTTAGATATGAAAATGAAATAAAGGAAGATCCAGACAAGAAAATTAATACAGTAACTAAAGCCGTAAATTATCCTATCGGTAGAAATCCTGATGAGCTCGAAACATTAATTGATGATGAAACTTACAATAAAATCAGAACGTGGTACATGGACGGTAATTTTAAAAAAGTAGATAGCGTTTTAAAGTTGAATAATATCGATATGGCAAAATCAAGAATTGAACGTTATGAATCCTTCCCTTTACAATTTGAGGAATCTTATGGTAATTTCATGAAAATGTTAGCTAATCCATCTAATTACCCATTGGTGTTTCACTGCCAAGGTGGTAAGGACAGAGCTGGTTTCGCTTCGGCTTTAGTACTAAAAACCCTCGGTTTTAGTAATGATGCCATTATTCAAGATTATGTAACGACAAACCTATTTACTTACAAAAATATTTCGGGCATGTACAAAATGGGCGTAAAATCTTTAGAGCCTTCTTATGGAGCAAATGCTGAACAGCTTAGAGCAAGCTTTACTGCAATTGACAAAGAATATGGTTCATTTGACAATTATCTGCACAAAGGATTAAACCTTACGGACACAGACATCAATAACATCCGCACTAATCTATTGCAATAGTTAAATTCTACAAAATATTTCAGGACTCAAGTTATTTATGGGTCCTGAAATTATTCAACTTAATTTTAAAATTCCTATAAAATTACACACCAATGAAAAAAGTATTAATACTATTACCATGTTTCTTAATGGGTTTTATAAATTATGGACAAGAGACCATTGAACAAAATAATTATTGTGCCAATCCGTTTGAAGTCAATTTTCCTGAAAATTGCGAAAAACTGAATATTAACTATGTTTTGGAAGGTGCTGATAACTTTAGGCCAATTACGGTTGCTAAAAATTCCGAAATTAAAATTAAAAAAAATACACTTTATAGGGCTGATGCTTTAAACCAACTCACAACAAAGGATGTCGCTTACCTTGAAAATTTAGGTATTAAAACTGTTATAGATTTTAGAACTGAAACCTCTGATGAACCTGATGTAAAATTAAAAACTGTAAAGCTTTGGATGAATCCAGGAATTTCAGAAGATGGAGGTGGTTTTATGTCTAATTTTGATGACGAAACAGGTAAAATGGTGGGCAAATGGTTTTATTCTGGTAATTTTCATAAAATAGATAGTATTTTAAAAGCCAAGAAAATTGATTATGTAACCCAAAAGAGTGATAAATATGCCACACTACCTCATTTCACAGAAGAGTATAGCATTTTTATGAAAACACTTGCAGACAAGAAAAACTATCCTATTGTGTTCCACTGCCAAGGTGGTGCAACAAGGACGGGTTTTGCATCTACAATTGTAATGAAATTATTGGGCTATGCTGATGAAGACATTTATAATGATTTTTTAGCATCCAATGTATATGGAGTAAAACCAATGAAAGCAATGTTTCCAGAAGATTTAAAACATTTGGCAAAATCTTTTTCAGTATTTAAAGCTCACTTACAATCTTCTTTTAAAACTATTGAAAGGGAATATGGTTCTTTTGATAATTACTTACAAAAAGGCTTAAAACTTACTCATAAGGAAATTCTTAAAATCAAAAATAACTTACTCGTTAAATAAATGAGCTCTAGGAGTAAAAATGTTTTATTTCAAATTATTTAACCTCAACTTTTAGTTGACCTTAATTGTTTGTTATGTTAACTAAACTTCAAAAAAACTGAATAAATATTATATTGATTATTTTCCTCTAAGCCATTTAAACTCATCTGTTCTTATCACATAGCCTATGCGTATCATACTCCGTGATTGTTGGTAATTAAGCAAACCCTCAGCTTGGCCAACAAACCACTCTAACATAATGTATTGGTTAGATACGTTGTTTTTAAATGGATTAAAATAAATCCGTGACCTTACTGATCCTTTTGCTTCAAAATTTAAGCCTTTTCTCAACCTAATATCAAAAATCCACTTATCTGGTTTTAGAGTATGTGAAACTTTGACTTCTCCCAGGCCAACGTATTCTAAAAGATCGGGATTGCCTTTCTTATATGCAAATGGTGCCCAAACTTTAAAACTGCCAATGGTATTTTTATGCAAGCTCGTTGTATATTCTAAGCTTATACGGTTCCAAGTTCTGGAAAAAATACTATCTCTACCATTAGACTCGTGCTCAAAAGATAATGCACCAATCCCTTTCAGTTTATTTTCCTTATCATAAAAAATCTTACCTACAGCTATGGATGGATTAAAATTAATATCATTAAACGGAAAGGATTCCCTGTAAATATCCCAAAATGCTTTTTGGGTATAAGTCAAAAACAAATAAGTTTCCCACGGTAATTTACTCCGTGTAAGAATCTGTTTAAAACTAATTTGGTATTTGGCATCAGCTGTTGATCTATTAATAGGTTTATTAGTTGGCACACCAGAAATAAAATAGTTGTCCTTGTGGATTGAAAAATAAGGCATCTTAGCTAAAGAATCCTTCAATTCTTGTTTTGTATAAGTTTGTGCTTCACAATTTTTGCTGAAAAATATTACTCCCAACAAACAAATAAGTGTTGCTGATACCTTATAGGTTTTTGTACTGTATGCCATTAACTTTTTTTCTATTAATTATAAAATAATTTAATGAGTAATCCCAAGAATAACCATACATAACAAATAAAAGCACTGTATTTTAAAATATTTTCAAGCAACTTACTCTTTGGAGCCATTTCACTCATTTTATTTTTTATATCCTTTTTCTTATAAAACCCTAAATAGATCAAATAGCCTGAAATTACTATAAATGCAATATTCAAGTAAAACGTATAATTAACTTTAAAAAAACCCTCTTCTGTAATTTTAACCTGAGATGGGTCTGGCAATATACTGAACAAATCAAAGGTATAATGCAAAGTAAAGGATGTTACTATTAAGGCTGTAAATAATAGAAACAGTATAAACAGAGACATTTTCCATCCATAATATTTTGCATTGATTCTTAATACTGGAAACACAACAAGGTCACTGAAAATAAAAGCCATAACTCCGGCAAAACTTACTCCTTTTCCAAAAAGCAAAGCTGCTAATGGTATGTTTCCCATAGAGCCAATAAAGGTTAAGAATGCAGCGATTGGTCCAACAATAATATGCTCTAAAATCTCAAAAAATGTAAAATCGGTATTGCCCTGACCACTGTTTATAAATAAAGTTTGAAAAAATGAATCTGGTACAAAAGCAGCTACAATACCCGCAATGGTAAAGCCGACGGTAACATCCTTCCAGACCATTTGCCATTCCATTTTATACTTTTTGGCAACACGTGCCCAATTTGCTTCTTTTTTTATTTGGGATTTCCAGTCTTGGGAATATGTCTCTGAGTCATCATCTTCACTTTTTAGATTTTTTCTTGCATTTTCAATAAGCTTTTTGGGATTTATTAAACGGATTATAACCCAACAAACTCCAATGAGTAAAATGCCTCCTATATATTCTCCTACAACAAATTGCCAACCCAAAAAGATTGAAATAATAATTCCTAATTCAATTACCAAATTTGTAGATGCTAACAGAAATGCTACTGATGAAACAAAACTTGCTCCTTTTTTAAAGATAGATTTTGTAGATGCCAAAGCAGCAAAACTGCAAGAACTACTTATAAAACCAAAGAAAGTACCTATGAGTACGCTTTTTGCTTCATTTTTCCCCATCGCTTTCTGCATCCGTTTTTCGGTTACAAAAATCTGAATCATACTACTGATAATATATCCCAAGATAAAAGCCCAAAGTGCCATCCAGAAGAAGCCTACCGTTGTATATGCCGCCTCTGCCCATTGTTCTAAAAATGATTCCATATAAATACTCTATAAAGGTCTAAAAAAGGTAAAGTATTTTAATAAAATTAACTTAATACCTATAGGCTTTAACGGTATTAGTTAATTTAATACTAATATATTCTACACCAAAATCAACTTACTTCAACTGTCTGGGATTTTTATTTTAGTAATTTTCCCTGATGTAGTTCCTTAGAAATGAGGCTACAACAAATTTTTACGCACCACTAAACGCAACTAACCCAATTACTGGCAGTAGTAAACCATATTTCAGAATACTTTATTATTTTTCATCCTCTAGTCGTTTTATCATTGATTTCATTTGCTCAATTTCTTTACGCTGTGCTTCAATGATGTCTTCTGCTAATTTTTTGGCTTCTGGGTCTTGAATGTCTGCCCTTTCACTTGTTAAAATAGCAATAGAATGGTGTGGTATCATTGCTTTCATCCAAAGGACATCTCCAATAATTGGGGCTTGTGTCCTTACCAATCCTAATGCTGCAACAAACAGTATAAAACTTCCTAATAGTATGGTTACATTCTTCTTTTTGTTGTTATACATTTTTCGCATAAAAAACCACATAATTACTGACATAGCTGAAATCCCCAAACATGTCATGTAAAATCGGGTTAGGCTAAACCATACGTGGTCTATGGCAAAGGTGTTTAAATACATTGTAATGTACATGGCTACAAATGAGCAAGCCAGCATCAATAAAAAGGTTTTGTAGTTGCCTTTGTTTGAGTGTTCTTTTGAATTTTCCATACTATTTTTAATTTTAAAAGATTGACCTTAAGCTTACCATAACTAGCAATATAGTGTTTTCTATAAAACTGGCTTTAGTCATTGGTAATTTAAGTGCTGTATCCCAACAGGCATAAATGATGGCTTTTTTATTTAAAAGTGTTTTCGTGACAATAATGGATATTTACAGTAAATGACACTGTAGAGAATCTGTCTCTTATACACATCTCCGAGCCCACGAGACCGAGGCTGATCTCGTA
>CAJXVG010000067.1 GCA_913061495.1 uncultured Winogradskyella sp. | reverse complement strand
CGAGATCAGCCTCGGTCTCGTGGGCTCGGAGATGTGTATAAGAGACAGGTTATTCTTCATTAAAAACATTTAAAATGTCAAGAAAGAATCTTCAACATATAGAGTTAAATCCAAAAACCAAAGACCAAAAGCAAAAAGCTAAAAGTCAATTTAGAACTGCTGAGGATATTAACCTAAAGTCAACCTATTCAAAAGAGGATTTAGAAAATCTTGAACACCTTAATTTTGTCGCTGGCATTGCTCCAAACCTTCGTGGACCATATTCTACAATGTATGTTCGCAGACCATGGACAATTAGGCAATATGCCGGATTTTCAACTGCCACAGAAAGTAACGCGTTTTACAGACGTAATTTAGCCGGAGGCCAAAAAGGTTTATCTGTTGCATTTGACTTGGCAACACACAGAGGTTATGATTCCGATCACGAGCGCGTGGTTGGTGATGTTGGCAAAGCAGGTGTAGCTATTGACTCTGTAGAAGATATGAAAGTGCTTTTCAATCAGATTCCACTCGATAAAATGTCAGTTTCAATGACTATGAATGGTGCTGTTTTACCTATCATGGCTTTTTATATTGTTGCTGCCCAGGAACAAGGAGTTAAACCAGAACAACTGACTGGCACTATTCAAAATGATATTCTAAAAGAGTTTATGGTGCGGAACACTTACATTTACCCTCCAACTCCCTCAATGAAAATCATCTCAGATATTTTTGAATATACGAGCAAAAACATGCCAAAATTCAACAGTATCAGTATTTCGGGTTATCACATGCAAGAAGCTGGAGCAACCTGTGATATTGAATTGGCTTACACCTTGGCAGATGGTTTAGAGTATATTAGAAAAGGGCTAGAAGCTGGTATGGACATTGACACTTTCGCTCCTCGCCTATCCTTCTTTTGGGCTATTGGCATGAACCACTTTATGGAAATAGCCAAAATGCGTGCCGCAAGAATGTTGTGGGCAAAATTGGTAAAGCGGTTCAACCCTCAAAATCCAAAATCATTAGCATTACGTACGCATTGCCAAACATCTGGATGGAGTTTAACAGAACAAGATCCATTTAACAATGTTGCCAGAACTTGTATCGAAGCCTCAGCTGCTGCTTTTGGCGGCACACAAAGTTTACATACCAATGCCTTAGATGAAGCCATTGCTTTACCAACTGATTTTTCAGCTCGAATTGCTAGAAATACACAAATTTATTTACAGGAAGAAACCTATATTACCAAAACCGTAGATCCATGGGCTGGCAGTTATTATGTTGAAAAACTAACGCACGATATTGCACAAAAAGCATGGGAACTTATTGAAGAAGTTGAAGAATTAGGCGGAATGACAAAAGCTATTGAAGCTGGCATTCCTAAACTCCGTATAGAAGAAGCTGCTGCTAGAAAACAAGCGCGTATCGATTCTGGTCAAGATGTGATTGTGGGAGTAAATAAATACAGGCGTGACCAAGAAGATCCAATTCAAACTTTGGAAGTAGATAATCAAACCGTTAGAAACCAACAAATAGAAAGGTTAGATGCTATAAAGGCTAGTCGCGATACTAATGCCGTAAGTGAAGCACTTTCAAAATTAACCAAAGCAGCCAAAACAGGTGAGGAAAATTTATTAGCTTTAGCAGTAGAAGCTGCAAGACATCGTGCCACATTAGGCGAAATAAGTGATGCTTTAGAGGCTGAATTTGGACGTTACAAAGCACAAATTAAATCATTTAGCGGAGTGTATAGTAAAGAAATAAAAGACGATAGCAGTTTTAAACGTGCACGAGAATTGGCAGATCAGTTTGCAGAACAAGATGGACGCAGACCTCGTATTATGATTGCCAAAATGGGACAAGATGGACATGATAGAGGTGCAAAAGTGGTGGCAACTGGTTACGCTGATGTTGGTTTTGATGTAGATATTGGACCACTATTTCAAACACCGAAGGAAGCTGCCAAACAAGCCGTTGAAAACGATGTGCATATTTTAGGCGTATCTAGTTTAGCTGCAGGACATAAAACTTTAGTGCCACAGGTTATTGAAGAACTAAAAGCTTACGGAAGGGATGATATAATGGTTATTGTTGGTGGAGTGATTCCGCAACAAGATTACCAATATTTATTTGATTCTGGTGCTGTTGCCGTTTTTGGACCAGGTACTAAAATTAGTGATGCTGCAATTCAGATTTTGGAGATTTTGATTGATTGATTGATTGATTAAAAAACTATTGAACTTATTAATTTACATATCACCATGAACCATACAAACAAAATGCTAAGAGACAATGCCCTAAAAGGCAAAACCATAGTAGTTACAGGTGGCGGAAGCGGTCTTGGCAAAGCTATGACCAAATACTTTTTAGAACTTGGTGCAAATGTTGCTATAACTTCTCGTGATTTAGATAAACTCAAAAACACAGCAAAAGAATTAGAAACAGAAACTGACGGAACATGTTTACCATTACAATGCGATGTACGCGAATACCACCAAGTAGAAGCTATGCGTGAAGCTGTTATAAAAGAATTCGGGAAGGTAGATGTATTACTAAATAATGCTGCAGGCAACTTTATTTCGCCTACTGAACGCTTATCGCCAAGAGCATTTGATGTGATTATAGACATTGTTTTAAAAGGTACAAAAAACTGTATGTTGGCTTTTGGTAAACATTGGATAGATGCCAAACAAACCAATACCAACGTGCTGAGTATTGTTACAACCTATTCTTGGACAGGTTCAGGCTACGTAGTGCCAAGCGCAGCTGCAAAAGCTGGAGTATTGGCAATGACAAGGAGTTTAGCCGTAGAATGGGCAAAATATGGTATGCGCTTTAATGCTATTGCACCAGGACCTTTCCCTACAAAAGGTGCTTGGGACAGACTAATGCCAGGTAATCTTCAAGAAAAATTTGATATGGCTAAAAAAGTACCTCTAAAACGTGTTGGTGAACATCAAGAATTAGCAAATTTAGCCGCTTATTTGGTTTCTGACTTCTCTGCCTATGTCAATGGTGAAGTCATTACTATTGATGGAGGAGAATGGCTTATGGGAGCTGGAGAATTCAATATGCTTTCAGGTGTTTCAGAAGATCAATGGGATGACTTGGAAAAAATGATTCGTGCCAAAAAAAATAAGTAATATTCTTAAAGCTTTTCAAAAAGAACAAATCTAACAAGTGTTAACAACTTCAATTTCCTATACTCATAAATAATCGTATTTTTAAACCCTCAAATAACCAAATCATTTAATGGGTAAAATCATTGCAATTGCTAATCAAAAAGGAGGTGTTGGTAAAACAACAACCTCTGTAAACTTAGCGGCTTCTTTAGGTGCGCTAGAGAAGAAAGTCCTACTTATAGATGCAGATCCTCAGGCTAACGCAAGTTCTGGCTTGGGTATAGATATTGACAATATTGAAATTGGATCATACCAAGTGTTAGAACATACCATTGCTGTAAAAGATGCTATAGTTGCTTCTAATGCGCCAAATGTGGATATAATTCCGGCACATATTGATCTTGTTGCGATTGAAATTGAATTGGTTGACAAAGACCAAAGAGAATATATGCTCAAAAAAGCCATAACAGAATTAAAATCTGATTATGATTATATTCTTATAGATTGCGCACCATCTTTAGGTCTTTTAACATTAAATGCACTCACAGCATCAGATTCTGTGATTATTCCTATTCAATGCGAATATTTTGCACTTGAAGGTTTAGGTAAATTGTTGAATACTATTAAGAGCGTACAGAAAATACATAACCAAGCCTTAGATATTGAAGGTATGTTATTAACTATGTTCGACTCGAGGTTACGTCTATCAAACCAAGTTGTGGAAGAAGTACAGAAGCATTTTTCTGATATGGTTTTTGATACCATTATTCAAAGAAATGTGCGTTTGGGTGAAGCACCAAGTTATGGTGAAAGTATCATTAATTATGATGTGAGCAGCAAAGGAGCTGCCAATTATTTAAACTTGGCCAAAGAATTGATTAAAAAAAAATGAAGCATAATGGCGAAGGCAACAAAAAAACAAGCATTAGGACGTGGACTTTCAGCCTTACTGAAAGATCCCGAAAATGATATAAAATCTGCTGAAGACAAAAACGCAGACAAAGTTGTTGGTAATATTGTTGAATTGGATATTGATAGCATTGAGGTCAACCCTTTTCAGCCTAGAACCAATTTTAATGAAGAAACATTGCGTGAATTGGCTTCATCTATTAGAGAACTTGGAGTTATTCAGCCTATAACCGTTAGAAAATTATCGTTCAATAAATACCAATTGGTATCTGGTGAGCGTCGTTTTAGAGCTTCAAAATTAATTGGGCTTGAATCTATTCCTGCTTATATAAGAATAGCTAACGACCAAGAATCTTTAGAAATGGCTTTGGTTGAAAACATTCAACGCCAAGATTTAGATCCTGTGGAAATCGCATTGTCCTACCAACGTTTAATTGACGAAATCAACCTCACACAAGAGCAAATGAGTGAGCGTGTTGGCAAAAAGCGTTCTACCATTGCCAATTACTTACGTTTGCTAAAATTAGACCCAATAATACAAACCGGAATGCGTGATGGCTTTATTAGCATGGGTCACGGCAGAGCTATGGTTAATATTGAAAGCCCTATTGACCAACTTGAAGTTTACGAAAAAATTATCAGCAATAAACTCTCTGTAAGAGCAACTGAAATGTTGGTAAAAAACCTTAACTCTAACACTCCTGCTTCAACGGAAACCACAACTCCAGAAATTCCTAAACACATCAAAAAAGGGGTTAAAGAGTTTTCGGAATACTTTGGACACAAAATTGACGTTAAGGTTTCTAAGAATGGTAGTGGAAAAATTACAATTCCCTTTCATTCTGAAGAAGATTTCAATCGTATAAAAAAATTAGTCAAGAGTGCTAAATAACCGCATCTATATCCTTTTACTGTGCTTGTTTACAGTTACATTTTCATTTACACAAAATAAAGAAAAGGACAGCACCAATATTGGTTTGAACAATGAGGTTGTGATGCTGGAGGATCAACCTATTGTTAAAAAAGAAATTGATCCTTTACGTCCTTCAAAAGCAGCGTTCTATTCAGCAATTCTACCAGGATTAGGGCAAGCATACAACAAAAGATATTGGAAAATCCCAATAGTTTGGGGAGCCATTGGTACAGGAATTTATTTTTACTCACGTAACGATAAGCAATATAACCGTTACAGAGATGCATACAAAAGACGTCTTGCTGGTTTTAAAGATGATGAATTTTTTGGTGCTTTATCATTAGATGGTTTAGAACGTGCTCAAAATCAGTTTAGACGAAATAAAGAAATATCACTATTGGTAACCGTTGGCTTGTATGTTTTAAATATTATTGATGCTAATGTAGATGCGCACCTCCTCCAGTTTAATGTAGATGAAAATTTAAGTTTAAGTCCGCATTACCAATACAATCAAATGGAAAACGCAGGCGATTTAGGATTAACTCTAAACTTTAAGTTTTAATATGAATATAGCTTTACTCGGTTATGGCAGAATGGGCAAAAGCATTGAAACTATTGCTTTAGAACGCAACCATAACATTACGTTAAAAGCCACAAGCGATACCACTACTTTTGATTTTTCTACTACAGATGTAGCCATAGATTTTAGCTTACCATCTACCGCTGTAGAAAACATACAACGTGCTTTAGATGCTAATATACCTGTGATTTCTGGTACTACAGGTTGGTTAGAAAACTACGATGAGATTGTTGATTATTGCAAATCAAAAAACGGAGCGTTTCTATATGCCTCTAACTTTAGTTTGGGTGTCAATATTTTTTTTGAAATCAATAATAAGTTAAGTCAATTAATGTCTGGGTTTAAAGACTATAACGTTAATATTAAAGAAATCCATCACACCCAAAAGCTAGATGAACCCAGTGGAACAGCTATTACTTTAGCTGAGCAAATTATTGAACATTCAGAATATGAAAACTGGAATTTGGAAAAACCCAAATCAAACCAAATTCATATTAATGCAAAACGAATAGAAGGAATTCCTGGCACTCACGAAGTAAGCTATAATTCTGAAATTGATTCCTTGAGCATTAAACATACAGCGCACAGTAGAAAAGGGTTTGCACAAGGAGCAGTTATTGCAGCGGAATGGATAAAAGGCAAAAAAGGTGTTTTCACTATGAAAGATGTGTTAAACATTGGTTAACTTGCTGTTTTATTGAAATAATTTAAAATATTTACAACCAACCTTAGACAAAATACAAAACAATGAGCTGGACACAGTGGTTTATTTTTTTATTGATTATACAAATCATTCATGGCCTTGGCACATGGAAACTTTATGTTAAAGCCGGTAGAAAGGCTTGGGAAGCATTTGTGCCTGTTTACAATGCCGTAATTCTTATGAAGATAATCAGTCGTCCTTGGTGGTGGGTGATTCTGTTATTTTTACCAATTGTTAATTTGATTATGATTCCTGCTGTTTGGGTAGAAACCGCTCGTAGCTTTGGTAAGGACACTAAATTAGATGCACTTATCGCCATTGTTTCGCTTGGGTTTTATAATTTCTACCTAAATTATGTAGCTGATGTACACTATATAGAAGACAGAACTCTTAAGCCAAAGACATCAACAGGAGAATGGATTACCTCCATATTATTTGCTATAGTCGCAGCAACGATTGTTCATACTTATTTCTTTCAACCTTTTGTAATTCCGTCGTCATCTTTAGAGAAATCTTTATTGGTTGGTGATTTTTTAATTGTGAGTAAGTTACACTATGGTCCAAGAGCTCCTATGACCACAGTTGGTGCTCCAATGGTACATGACACTATTCCGGTTATAAAAACCAAATCTTATTTATATGACGATAATTTTGAGGACCGAAATACATCATGGCAAAATAAGCTTCAGCTTCCCTATCTGAGATTACCTGGTTTTGAAAACATTGAACGTAACGATATTGTTGTTTTTAACCAACCTGCAGATACGCTTTTGGATATGAATAAATTTAATCCAGATCGTAATTATTATAAACCAATCGACAAAAAAACCAACTTGGTAAAGCGCTGTGTTGGTGTTGCTGGTGATACTTTAGAAGTACGAAATGGCTATGTTTACATAAATGGAAAACAGAATAAATTACCAAACAGAGCTAAAATTCAGTTTTCTTATGAAATAATTTTTAATCGTAATCTACAGCCAGCAAGAATTTATGAAATCTTAAAAAAATATGATATTACAGATGGCTTAGGTCGAGGTAACACTCAAGGCTCTTACCTTATTCCTGCAGCGACAGATGAAGCCGTTGCGCAATTAAAAAACCACCCTGAAGTTGCAGAAATTTCCGAACTACGTAAAGTTAAAGGTGAAGGAGAAAACATTTTTCCACAAGATCCAAGCTACAATTGGAATATTGATTTTTTTGGCCCACTTTGGATACCAAAAGCTGGAGGCACTTTAGAATTATCAGCCGATAATATTTCAGTTTATAAACGCGCCATTGAGGAATATGAAGGCCATAAAGTCGTGACCAGAGGAAACCAAATTTTTATTGATGATGAGTTGGCAACTGATTATACATTTAAACAAGACTATTATTGGATGATGGGTGATAATCGCCATAATTCCATTGACAGTCGATTTTGGGGTTTTGTGCCTTTCGATCATACGTTTGGCAAACCTGTGTTCATTTGGATGAGTATTGATGGCATTAATGACGGCATTAAAAATTGGAGCATTCGTTGGGATCGCGTTTTCACAACAGTTAGTGGTAATGGCAAACGTACTTCATACCTAATTCCATTCTTAATATTTCTAGTTGCTATTTATGGTTTTAACAAATGGAGAAAGCGTAAAAAGGAAAAAGCATAACAACCTAAAAAAAGACAATATGGATTGTCTTATACATCCAACTTATTTTCCAAACTTGGCACATTTTGCTGCAATGGTAAATTCTGAGGTTGTTTATTTTGAAGTTTGCGACAATTACCAAAAGCAAACCTATAGAAACCGCATGGAAATCTATAGTGCCAATGGTAAATTATCTTTAACGGCTCCTGTTAGTTATACTCAAAAAAACAGGCAACTTTATAAAGATGTAAAAATTGCAAATGATGAACAATGGCAACTGCAACATTTAAAATCATTACAATCGGCTTACAGCATGTCTCCTTTTTTTGAGTTCTATATTGATGACTTAATGCCGTTATTTGAAAAGCAGTACAGATTTATTCTAGATTTTAATTTGAAATGTTTTGATATTATTTCAGAATGTCTTGATTTGAATCTCTCAATTTCTGTAACTGAAAATTTTGATAAAAAACCAGAACACAAAACGGATTTAAGAGTTTTGGTAAACCCAAACCATCAACCCATCAAATTTAAGCCTTACGTACAAGTATTTACAGAAAAACATGGTTTTATCCCTAATCTAAGCATATTGGATTTGCTGTTTAACGAAGGTCCAAATTCAGAACTGTATTTGAAACAACAAACCATATAATTATATGTTTCAATCCTTAGTTCATTATGGCATTCACTTTGGTTTACCACTAATTATTGCTTTGCTGTTTTTTAAAAAAATGTGGTTAAAGGCTTACGGTATTATGCTTTTAGGAATGCTTATTGACTTAGATCATTTATTGGCAAATCCAATTTTTGCTTCTAATCGTTGCAGTATTAATTTTCATCCACTTCACTCCTACTATGCCATAGTAGTTTATATTCTTTTACTTATTCCTAAACCCACTCGATTATTAGGTTTAGGCCTAGTTATTCATATCATTGCAGATACAGTAGATTGTTGGATGATGTAATTAAAGCTTCAGTGTAGCTTTAATAGGGAAATGGTCAGATAATTTTACATCATACGTTTTATAACCATTGACTGTAAAAGCTCTATCTGTTAGTATGAAGTCAATCCTCACAGGAAAAAATTTAAAATCATAAGTTCGTCCAAAACCGTTTCCAGCACTTTCAAATGCATCTTTAAAATCAGCTCTTATTTCTTTATAAACATAAGAGTAAGCTGTATTATTAAAGTCACCTGTAATTATAACTTTATATGGGCATTTTGATTTATGTTCTAATAACATTTCTGTTTGCTCTTGCTGTGCTTTAAAAGTGGAGCTAACCCTTTTAAATAAATTTTCTGAAGATTCTTTTTTGAGGGCTTCTACTTCAGGGTTAATCCTTGCGGATTGCAAGTGGACGTTATATACTCTAATTGTATCTTTTCGCTTTAAAATATCAACAAAAATGGCATTATTACTTGTATTAGGAAATTCTAAAGATCCAGAATTGATTATTGGAAATCTCGAATAGATTGCCTGTCCTCCTCTAGCACTTTTTACGTAGGTACCATTAAATTGCTCATAACCCTCTAATTTAATACGCTCACTACGTGGATATTCTTGTAAGGAAAGAACATCAGGCTTTTCAAATTCAATAAAAGAAATAATATCATCTTCAATATTTTCATTAGGAAGCCATTTATATAGATTGAACATCCTAACGTTATAACTCATTATTGAAAAATTATCCTCATCAGCAACCTTTTTTGATGCTGTAAATTTATACATAGCATTGAGGTATTGAAAACCTATAATCAAAACCACTAACGATAGTATCAGCTGCTTTTTTACACTAAGTAGCCAGTAAATAAAGAAGAGAAGATTTATTAAAATCAGCAAAGGAACACCAAGGCTGAGAACTGATAAAAACCCAAAACTTTTAGGAGGTATGTATGGCAATATATACGACAGAAGCAATAAGAACGCTGCAAAAGAATTCAGAAGAAATATGAGCTTATTACCTAATTTCAATCGTTTCATAAATGTTTAGTCCTTGCCAACTTTAAATAGAAACTCTTTTTCTTCAGCCGTTAGACTCTCATAACCACTTTTACTGATTTTATCAAGAATCAAATCTATTCGCTTCTGCTTATTAAACGAGTCAAATTCTTTTTTCGTCTTTCCGGCATAGCCACTTTTCTCTTTTTTACGATGTACTGTTTTTAGATTAGATTTAGGTTTGAACCAACTTACAAAAGTATCCATCATTTTCTCAAAACCTTCACCAATGTCTTTTCCTTTTTGAAGTCTAGTGGCATATAAATAACCCAATAAATAACCGCCAAAATGAGCCAAATAACCACCTTGATTAAAACCAAGTAGCATCCTAAATAAATCTAAACCAACGATGACCAGTGCAATATGTTTCCATTTAACGTTAAACGCATTAAATAACCGGATCTCAGAATTTGGCATATAAGCAGCTACAAAAAGTAAAAGTGCACTAACACCTGCAGAAGCTCCGAGTAAAATTCCCCTGGCACCAAAAAAATTTGTTGGGATAAGATTTGCTACAATTAAGTACGCCAAGCCTCCAAAAATAATACCTAAAAAATAGACATTGAGTATCATTTTAGGTCTAAACAGATTAACCAAAACCCTAGATAAATAATATAGAAAAAGCATATTGAAGGCCACATGAAAGAAACCGTTGTGTATAAATCCATAGGTTAAGAGCGACCATGGTTGCACAATGAAATTCATAATATCCGATGGTAACACAAAATAATCGAATAGACTCAGTTTTAGTACTCTTGAAAAAAGAAGGTTTACAATAAACAACACCACATTTATGGCAATGATCTTCCCAAAAATATCAAGATTATTAAATTTATATTTAAGATTTTGAAGTGTGCTCATAATTAATTCCAACGGTATTTATCCGATTCGTTTTTCTTCCAAAAATACATCAGTAAAAAGCCTGTCAATGCTCCACCAACGTGAGCCATATAAGCCGTATTACTTGGACTAAATATTGAATTTCCTGTAATTGCAGAAAATAAATCCAAGGCAATAATACCAGAAATAAAATACTTAGCTTTAATTGGTATTGGTAAAAAGATAAGCATCAATTTAGACTCTGGAAACAACATCCCAAAAGCTACCAGCACACCAAATATAGCACCAGACGCACCAACCATTGTTGAATTATATGCACTAATAAAAGACAGAAAATCGTCTCCTAATATAGATTGCCACGCTGTATTATACTTGCCTTCTGCTAAAAGGTTAAAAATGTCTAATTGTGAAATACCAGATTCTACTAAGGTCTGTAAACCTGAATTGAATTGAAAGTATAAAAATGCAATTTGGATAAGTGCTGCGCCAAAACCACAGAGCAAATAAAAGATTATAAATTTCTTCCATCCAAAAATTTGCTCAACAGCCGTTCCAAACATCCACAACGCAAACATATTAAACAGTATATGCATAAGATTGCCGTGCATAAACATATGCGTTAATATCTGCCAAGGCTGAAACAACTCGTTCTTAGGAAAATGCAGCGCAAACCAACTCATAAATGGTTCGTTATTGCTTCCTATGGTTAACATTCCAATAAAAACAATAACGTTAATTATCAATAAATGCTTTACCGCATCAGTTATGCCTTGTCTCATATTTTACATAAATTTTTTTTCAATGTCATCCACGCCAAGAGTTATAAATATAGGTCTATTGGTAGGTGACACATTGGGTTCCTTACAGGCAAATAAGCTATTTACCAAATGTTCTTGCTCTGTACTATTTAAGCTTTGGCCATTTTTTATTGCCAAACTTTTTGCCATGGACTTTGCTAACAAATCTGTAGTACTAAAATTAGCATCTGGCACATCATTTTCCACATCACTAATAAGTTGTTCTAAAATAATGGATACTTCGCTTTCTGATACACCAACTGGTACACCAGTGACATTTATTTCTTTATCATTTAACTCTGAAAACACAAATCCTGTATGTTCTAAATCATTTTTCACCTGATTGATTATCTTAATCTCATTAGGTGTAAAATGCAACTGTAAGGGAAATAATAACTGTTGACTAGTGGCTTCTTTTATCGTAATATGCCTTAAAAAGTTCTCGTATAAAATACGTTGATGTGCTTTGTTCTGATCAATTATAAGCATCCCAGACTTTATGGTACTTACAATATATTTTTGTTGTAATTGGAACGTTGTTGTTGTGGTTTCTACTGAGGCATCGCTAAAAATTGATTCAGTCTTAACTTCTGTTTCAATTTGAAATTCACTAAAACTTTCAGCAGGAAAACTATCCTTAGACTCCGTGCCTACATACAAACTTTCCCACGATGCCGCAGGTGCTTTTTTAAATGTAGCCGAACTCGATTTTTGTGTTTTATTGGGTTCATCTGCAAAAGGATTAAAACTTCTATCTACCTCTATTGCTGGTGCGGATGCCGATTTGTTTTTATAATTATAAGGTGTGTTAAGTTGGCTCTGATGTTCAAAATCGAGTACTGGCGCTATATTAAATTGTCCTAAACTATGCTTAACGGCTGAGCGTAAAATGGCATATAGTGTGTGTTCGTCATCAAACTTAATTTCTGTTTTTGTTGGATGAATATTGATATCAATAGTTTTAGGATCCACAGTTAAATTGAGAAAATAACTGGGATGATAACCATCTTTTAATAGGCCTTCAAAAGCTGCATTGATGGCATGATTAAGGTATGGACTTTTAATATATCTGTCATTTACAAAAAAGAACTGTTCCGATCTCGTTTTTTTAGAAAATTCGGGTTTACTAACAAATCCAGAAATTTTTAAAACTTCGGTTTCTTCTTCAACAGGCACTAACTTTTCATTGGTTTTACTGCCAAAAATATGTACAATCCGCTGCCTGTAATTTTCTGATGGCAAGTTAAACAGCTCACTTCCGTTATGATAAAATGCAAATCCTATAGAAGGATGTGCCAATGCTACACGATGAAACTCATCTGTTATATGGCGAAGTTCAACCGTATCTGATTTTAAAAAATTACGTCTTGCGGGAATATTAAAAAATAAATTTTTTACTGCTACCGAAGTTCCTGTAGGAGTTACGGCAACTTCTTGAGAGGTCACTTTACTGCCCTCAATCTCAATAGAAGTTCCCAGTTCGTCTTCTGCTCTTTTGGTTTTAAGTTCTACATGGGCAATAGCTGCAATACTAGCTAGAGCTTCACCTCTAAATCCTTTTGTGTTTAATTGAAATAGATCTTCGGCCGATTTTATTTTTGAAGTTGCATGCCGTTCAAAACATAAGCGTGCATCAGTAACACTCATTCCTTTGCCACTATCAATAACCTGTACAAGAGTTTTACCTGCATCTTTTATAATAAGTTTTATATCTGTTGCTTCAGCATCTATGGCATTTTCCAATAATTCTTTAACTACTGAAGCCGGACGCTGAACCACCTCACCAGCTGCAATTTGGTTGGCAACATGGTCTGGTAAAAGTTGGATGATATCTGTCATTAGTTATTGGGAAGAAAGATAGAAAGATCAAAACCTATGATGAATAAAAACAAGAAAATTAAAACCGCAACAATTATCAAAACTCGCTTGTTAACACTATCGTTTTGGTTGTGTTTATAATCATCTAAAGCTGCATTTAGTTTTCCTTTTATACCTTTTGCAGGATGGATTGCCGTACGGTAATCATCAAACTTGTGCTTTAACTCGTATGGACTACCTTCACCTTTATAGTAACGTGGTTTATAGTTGAATTTTCTATTCTTTTTTAATTTCATTAATCCCATAATAGCTCTTATTTTATATATCCTTCAAGAATATACATTAATACAAAAAGCGAAACTAGCATGATTAGCAAAGCCGGAAGTGATGTAAAAATATTACCACGTTTTTTTGTGGTATTTTTTAGTTTATCCCATTTCGCTTCAAAGTCGTTTTTCGACTCTATTTCTTTAGAATCCTTAAAACGAGACTTATAATTAAAACTCTTATTTTTTCGTTGTTTAAACAAAGGGGTTTATTTTATTTCACCTAATATTTCAAAAGTACAGAAAATACAAGGAAATATTGATTAAGGATTCCTTAAAATTTAAACAAAAAAGATGCCAAAAAAAGATAATGTGGAAGCTGTCTCTTATACAAATCTCCGAGCCCACGAGACCGAGGCTG
>CAJXVG010000066.1 GCA_913061495.1 uncultured Winogradskyella sp. | reverse complement strand
TCTACACGTAAGGAGTCGTCGGCAGCGTCAGATGTGTATAAGAGACAGAGATTGGTGTTAACTTTTTCTCGTATTGGGATGTTACAGGATTGGGCAATGAGCGTCATGGTTCAGTTTACCGTGGAGTCCCTTACAGCACTAGTGATATTGAGCGACGTCACTTATCCATTGTTGTTAATGATGATTTTAAAGAACGAACGATAAAAACCATTTTAGAATTTGCCAAAACCGGACAGGTTGGCGATGGTAAAATCTTTGTTTCGGACATTGAAGAATGTTATCGCATTAGAACTGGAGAAAAAGGAGGGCAAACTTTAAACTGAAATCTACTATGGAATTATTGACCGCAAATAATGTTTGGATGATGATATGCACAGCACTCGTGTTTTTTATGCACATGGGCTTTGCTTTACTAGAAATTGGATTGACCAGACAAAAGAACACACTTAATGTACTTTTTAAAAACATATTTATAATTACCGTAGGCTTGTTATTATATTATGTGGTAGGTTTCAATTTAATGTATCCTTCAGAATTTAACGGTTTTATTGCCTTGCCAGACTTCGGAATTGGCTTGGGTGATATGCGAAATTCTTACACAAATGCAGATGGCACAGCATATGCTGATGGAGGCTATACCTATTGGACCGACTTTCTCTTTCAAGGAATGTTTGCGGCAACAGCTGCTACAATTGTATCAGGTGCAGTGGCAGAGCGAATTAAAATTGGTTCTTTTATGATTTTTGTAATTCTATACGTGGGTTTTATTTATCCAATTGCAGGGTCTTGGAAATGGGGAAAAGGATTTTTAGATCAAATGGATACACCTTTTTATGATTTTGCAGGTTCCACTTTAGTGCATTCTGTTGGTGGTTGGGCTGCACTCGTCGCTGTGTTTTTACTAGGCTCAAGAATAGGAAAATTTAAAAATGGGAAACCTCAGGTTATTTACGGCCACAATATTCCTTTGGCAACTTCAGGCGTACTAATTTTATGGTTAGGCTGGTTTGGTTTTAATGGTGGTTCCGTATTATCTGCAAACCCAGAATCAACCTCAATTGTATTGGTCACCACATGTCTTGCAGCAGCTTCAGGAGGTGTTTTTGGTGTAATGACATCTTCTTTTCTTTATAAAAACTTAGATCTCACCATGTTTTTGAATGGTATTTTAGGTGGTTTAGTAGCCATTACAGCTGGTGCCGACGTAATGTCGCCTTCTGACGCTATAATCATCGGAGCTATTGCAGGCATATTTATTGTACTTGGTATTGCCTTGGTTGACAAGCTAAAACTAGACGATCCTGTTGGTGCCATAACGGTTCATTTATTTTGCGGACTTTGGGGAACTTTAGCCGTTGGTATCTTTGGAAGCCTGGCTAGCTGGTCACAGTTTTTGAGTCAGTTAATTGGAGTTGGCAGCTATGCCTTAATTTGCCTCACATCATCCTTTATTATTTTATTTATTTTGAAAAAAACCCTGGGCTTACGCGTTTCAAAACTTGAAGAACTGGAAGGCTTGGATATACACGAACATGGCATGAGTGCCTATCCTGATTTTAGGATGAACGACCATTAACTATACTTTATGATTTAGTTAGGCTATGGAGTTTTCTGCTTTATAATTTAATATGTATTTTTGCGTCCAAATTATATGAGGAATGATTTGACTGATTGCAACCTCTTGTACTGAATATTTTTTTCAGTATAAAAAATGCTAAACACAGTGTTATGCTCACCTTACAATTACGTCAAATCTTCAGAATTAAAAACAATAATTTATGGCGTATTTATTTACTTCAGAAAGTGTTTCTGAAGGACATCCAGATAAAGTAGCAGACCAAATTAGTGATGCTTTAATCGATAACTTTTTAGCTTTTGACCCTGAATCTAAAGTGGCTTGTGAGACTTTAGTTACTACAGGACAAGTTGTGTTGGCAGGTGAAGTAAAATCTAACACCTATTTGGATGTGCAAAAGATTGCAAGAGATACCATTAATAAAATAGGATATACCAAAGGAGCTTACATGTTTGATGGTAATTCTTGTGGTGTGCTCTCTGCTATACACGAACAGTCCGAAGACATTAGTCGTGGTGTAGATAGAGACTCAAAAGAAGAACAAGGTGCTGGTGACCAAGGCATGATGTTTGGTTATGCTACAAATGAGACAGATAACTTTATGCCTTTGGCTTTAGACATTTCTCATACCATTTTAAAGGAATTAGCCGAATTACGACGTGAGAATAAAGATATCACCTATTTGAGACCAGATTCAAAAAGTCAGGTTACTATTGAATATAGTGATGACAATACACCTCAGCGCATAGATTCAATTGTAGTATCTACCCAACACGATGAGTTTGATGCTGAAGATGCAATGCTAGCCAAGATCAGGAAAGACATTATTGAAATTTTAATACCAAGAGTTGTGGCTAAATTGCCAGAGCATATTCAACCTCTTTTTACTGATAATATAAAATACCACATTAATCCTACTGGTAAATTTGTTATTGGTGGACCTCACGGAGACTCCGGATTAACAGGAAGAAAAATTATAGTTGATACTTATGGTGGCAAAGGAGCCCATGGTGGTGGAGCTTTTTCTGGAAAAGATCCAAGTAAAGTTGATCGTAGTGGTGCTTATGCAACAAGACATATTGCTAAAAATTTAGTTGCCGCAGGTCTGTGCGAAGAAATCTTAGTACAGGTTTCCTATGCTATTGGAGTTGTTGAACCTATGGGGATTTTTGTAAATACTTATGGCACTTGCCCATTTAATTTAACCGATGGAGAGATTGCAGAAAAAGTATCGGAAATTTTTGATATGCGACCAGCAGCTATTGAAGATCGTTTAAAACTCCGCCAACCAATGTATAGTGAAACTGCAGCTTATGGTCATATGGGAAGAAAAAACGAAACGGTAAGCAAAACCTTTGAGCAACTTGGAGGAGAATCAATTACTATGGATGTAGAATTGTTTACTTGGGAAAAATTAGATTACGTGGATAAAGTGAAGAAAGCTTTTGGAATTTAATCTATTGGTCTGAAGAAAAACAAAAAAGCCTCATAAGATTTATGAGGCTTTTTTGTTTTATTATAAAGTATAAATAAACCTAAAAGTCACAAACCGAGGTTGTACAAACGTTTCTGAACTAAACACTGAAATGTTACTAGAGCCATTACTGATGTTAGAATCTATATTCAATAAGTTAGAAGCTCTAATCTCATATTCCCATTTAGAATCTTGGTTTTTTCTGTAAGATAAGCTTGCATCCCAAGTTTGAAACGATTCTGAAGGTCCAACATCACTGCTTTGTTTAGTATAAGAATAATTCGTTCTAAACGTAACAGAATCCCATATATAAGCATCAAACTCTATTGATGGAGCATTAGTTATAAATTGAGTATCATTGTCCCCTTGATTATTATCTCTAACCGTATAGGCGTATCTCAAACTTACGTTTGGTGCCTCTCTAAAATTAGTTCTTAGTTCTGGTCTATAGCTTTGGGTAAAACTCTCATTTACGGATTGTCTGCCCTGTATAAACTGGTTATTGAGACTATAGTTGAAGGTGGTTCTTAAACCTGCTCTAAGTTTACCAAATGTACGTTGTACAAAACCAAATGCGGATACACTCTCATCTGCAAAGTTTGAATTAAAATAGGTACTTGTTCTAATAACGTTATCAAAATTGGTTAACGCTCTTATTTGATCAATGTTTTTGTTATAAGCAACCCTTGCAAATACATTGGTATAGTTGAACAAATTAAAACTTCTATAAAATAAGCTTAAATTATGAGACAGCGCATTCTGTAAATCTGGCTCTCCAAACTGAATACTGTTATAATTATTCAAAACTAAACCTTCTGCCAAACGTGTTACATCTGTAAACTGATTTTGCATGCTATAGTTAAACGTCAAACTCTCACTTTTTTTAAAATCGATTCGAGTTTCAAAATCTGGTAAAACCCTAAAGAAATTGTCCTCATAGGTTTCACCAAATTGCGTGTTTTTATTACCATAAGCATGTAACGAAAGACCAGGAGTAATTGTGAATTTCCCTGTTTTTAAACGGTAATGAACCCCTAAATACACATCACTAAAATTATATTGTGTATCATTTTCGGCAGATAGCATTTCACCATCGTCTTCTAACTCAGGTGTTGGATCTAAACGTGTTCCGTCGTCTAAAAACTGAAAAATATTTGAGTTAAAATCCTGACGGCTTAAGATTGTACCTAGCGTAAAGTTAATATTACTCTTAGCATTTAAAATATTGAAGTAATCTAGTTTCGCATCCAATTGATTTGATTTTATACGTCTGTTCTGGTTTAAATCATAGGTGGACTGAACTCTATTTAACCCTAAACCTTCCGCTGTGCTATCAAAGGCATCGTCATTATTATCTGGATCATTTGGAAGTACCGCATTGTAAAACGGATCTTCATCCTTAAATAAGTGTTGTGCTTCAAGTGCGAAAATATTATTCTCGTTCAGTGTGTAATAATAATTTACATTTTGATTGATGCTAAACGGTTTTACTTCATCGAGCTGAGTTGTGTTGCCCACTACCGATGAGAATAAATTTTGAGCTTCTTGTTCATCTGAAATTCTTGCCAAAACATCATAATCTAATTGGTTATTTACGTTTGGCTTATACTTTGCACTTAATTTAGCTAAACCTTGATTTGTAGCTTCACGTCCAGTTTGTACGGTTCTTTCATCTGGAGGTAGATTAGCTGATTCGTCAATTGGAGTGCTTGGGTCATCTTCAATTTCTATATAATCCACAAAACTGTTTTCTCTAGTTCTTAATCGACTACTATTGTAAATTAAGAATCCGCTTAAATCCAAAGCTTTATTGGGAGAGTAACTAAAATTTGCTGCACCAAGCTTGGTAACTACTTCTTGTGCATTTGCAATACTGGTTAAACCACCGAGACTATTATCGCCTAAATTAATACTTGTACCACTACTTTGGCTTGGCCGCCTAAAGCCACCTCCAAAGTTTCTAATATCACGGTTATTAAGTGCTACTTCCCCAATATTATTAAGATCACCTATTAAATTGATACTATATTTTGGGCTGTAATAAAATAGCTTAGGCTGTACGAGATATAATTCGTCATTTGGTGAAGGCGCAGATCCAGCTCCTGCTGTAACATTACCAAACCAAAAGTTTTCTTTCCCTTCTTTTAATTTGATATTTATAGCTACATTATCTTGGTTGTTTTGCACACCTCTTAATTGACCAACCTCAGCATAATTTCTTAGTACTTGAACTTTATCTACAGCATTAGAAGGAATATTTTTTGTAGCTAATTTGGTGTCACCATCAAAAAAATCCTTACCGTTTACCATAAGCTTATTTACCACTTTACCTTCAACCTCCACTTGCCCATCTGCATTAATTTCTACTCCTGGTAGTTTTTTTAGGACATCTTCAAGTTTACGCTCACTACCATTTTTAAATGAATCTGCATTGTAAATTAACGTGTCTCCTTTAATAGTCACAGGCATATCGTAGGTTAGCTCAACAGCATCTAGGGCATTATCTGTAACCAAATTAAAATCACGGTTAATGTCTTCTTCTTTGGTTTCAATTACGGCTTCAAAGGTCTTTAAGCCTATATAACTTACTTGAATTGTGTATGCACCGTTTTCTCCCAAGGACAATACATATTTCCCTTTATCATTTGTGATGGCATATGATTCTAATGTGTTTGTTTCCTTGTTTAAAGCAATGATATTTGCCAACTCTAATGGTGTGCCTATACTGTCTTTAACGACACCTTGTAGTTTAATTTGGGCAAAGGAGCTACTTGCTACTATAAAACACAGTAGCATTAAAAAATTCTTCATAAAATTTGGTTGTGATTATTTATTGTTAATTTCTTCTCCCTCTTCCTCTATTTCTACCACCATACATCTCACGCATTTCCTGCATTTTTTTGGTAATAATTTCAGTGTATTCGGCTTGGGTTACTTCATCTCCTTTTTCAGGTTTTTCAATATCTTCTTTTTGCTCAGGGTTCAGTACAATTTTAGTACATAAAATAGTAGTTCGGTCTGCATTGATCTCAAGGATAAGACCTGGTAAGCCCCAATAATCATCTGGTCCTTGGTTAATGGGTATTTGTGGAGTGTACCATGCCACAACTTCAATAGTTTTTGGCACTTCAATCTCATTCATAGGGTCCTCATTTGCACTTGTCTCATCACCAGTTTTTGTTGAGTCTTTTGATTTTTTATCTTTTTTATCGCTATCGGGTTGTCTTCTTCTCATACTTCTAAAATCGAGGTTGTCAACAGGTTTTGTAGCAGTAGCTTTAAAACATGTGTATTGCCCAATCATTTTTGTTTCAGCACCCATTTTCCATTCAAGATTTTTAAGCTCATCTTTAATTAAAAACTCTTTTCCAAAAAATTCTTGATCTTGAATTACCTCTTGCGTTTTTACATTCTTATACTTTGGTCCAGCGGTAAAACTACTTCCAAAGCCGCCAAAACCTCGACCTGATCCTGGAGCTTCTAACTTCTCATCTTCCTTGTAAATGGATTCGGTTTTGTTAAAGGTTAAAATGTAAACTTTTTCTAACATACCCTTCATGCGCTCTTCAATACGCTTTTTTTGTTCAGGGCTCATTTCACGGCCTCCCCATTCACCGAGATCCATAGTAGTCTTAGTTTGGTAATAGGCTTTTCCTTGAAAATCTTGTGCATAAGATATTGTGTTTACACACAAAACAATAAGTAGTGAGGCAATTTTAAATAGTGATTTTTTCATCTTTAAAATAATAGTTTAAGGTAAGACTACAAAGCAGCTAGAAAGTTAAGCCGCATAACGTTAAACTATTGTTAAAGAAGTTAACCGCCAATTCTTATCTCAATGCCTTCTCCTTTTCTACCATTTCTAGGCGCATACCGCTCCATCATTTCCTTTGCTTTTTTCTCCATGATTTCATTGTATTTTTTTTGAGTCACTTCCTTTCCTTTAGTTGGTGCTTCAATTTCAACTTTATCCTTAGGATTGAGCACAATTTTACTGCACATAATATTCAACTTTCCATCGTGTACTTCTAAAATCAATCCTGGTAAACCTTGATATTTTGATGGTCCATTGTTTACCGGAATTTGTGGTGTGTACCAAGCTGTCACTGTTCGCTCTTCCATTTCTGGTTCTTCAGGCTCATCAGATTTATTAGCTTCTGTGTTAGAGTTACTCTCAAATGACACTCTGGTTTTTTCTACCAGCTTTGTGTAAGTTGCTTTAAAACAGGGATATTCTCCAATGTATTTTGTTTCCCCTTCAAGTTTCCATTCAATTTTTTCCAAATTATCTTTTATAAGAAAAATTTTACCCATGGTATCTTTCTTATCTGCATAATTACCATTTTTAGTGTTTTTATAAAGGACATCTGCACCTCCTCCATTACCAACAACCGTAACTTGAAAACCACCTCCACCAACTTGAGGTTTATCTAAGCTTTCTTCTTCCTTATAAACCGATTCTTCCTTATTGAATGTGAGGTTAAACGTTTTCTGAAACTGTTTTTTCATCATTGCCATCATTTTTTCCTGCATTTCAGAATTTACCTGAGTGCTATCCATCTTAACCTCGAAAGCTCGCTGCGTTTTGTAAGTTGCCACTCCCTGAAAGTCTTGTGCGCTAACAGTAGAAACAACTACCGTTAGGACAAAGACCATAATTTTAATAATTGTTGTCATTTGATTGATGTTTTATTGTTGAATATTTCATTTTCAATATAATTTTCTTAGTCCTTAATATCTTCAAGAGCTTTAATAAAGTTAGATGGATTTACATTATCAGTTATTTTTTTTTCTTTTGCGTCGTAAATCATCGGCATACCACCTTCAATATGATTGATAACACCTTTTTTATTGACAAAAATGTTTATTGGATACTGATTTGTAAATTTCTCACAATAGTCTTTAGCGTTAATAATGTGCTGAAAATTAAATTGTTTAGTTTCTAAAAACTTGTTCACTTTATTTGCACTTTCATATGTAATAGCTATAAATTGCACTTCTGAATTGCTATTTGCTAATTTTATTTTATTCAAGTCTGGTATTTCAGCAATACAAGGAGGACATGTGGTAAACCACATATTTATTACTGTAGGTTTTCCAATTAATTCACTTGAATGTATTAATCTTCCTTTTAAGTTTTTTAGTGAGAATTCTGGTAACATTTTTCCAATCATCTTTTCGTATTTGTTTACATTTTTATTGACTCCTGAACTCACACCCTTTATGAGATATTTGTATATAATTTTATTCCCGTCTCTAACAGTATCAATTATTTCTTTTCTAAATACCATATCTAGATTTTTTCTTTGCATTTTTATATTTTTCATATTTATGACTGAATCAACTTGGACTTTAGTCATCAGTTCTTTGTCTCCAAACTGATAAAAAATATTTTTTTCTTTTTCACAACTAACTGATAACAAGATAATTACCAAAATCCATAATTTTAATTTCATTTTATTCTTTGTTTTTATAATAATTAATTGCAGTAGTTCTTATTTTTTCAACATTCTTTAAAAAGCTTTGAGTATCCGCGGAGTTACCCTCAACTTTGTAAGTTACTTGCGATTTTAATGCTTTGGGTGTTTCTTTACCATTGCATATAATTTTGAACGAAAATATTCCATTTTTTCCGTTTGAGCTTATAATTTTTTCAATGTCTTTTAGTTGAAATGTAGAATTTAATTCTTCTACAGAATCTGTAGTTACCGTTATGGAAACACTTTCCACTTTAGTTTTTTCGTTGACCATCACTCCTTTTCCTGTTCTAGATTGACTAAATACAGTTACTGAAATAATTAAAGCTAAAATTGTAATTAAGTTCTTCATGTTTTGTCTTATTTATTGGTAGACTCCAAATATCCTATTGAAATTTTATTATAACAGTTAACTAACGTTAACTAGTGTTAACCGATTAGCCATAAATAAATTTAACGTTTACTTTTGAAGTATGAACGACAAACGATATCGTTGGATATTATATACTATAGCTACTGTAATTATAGCAACAATAGGCATACAAGCCTATTGGAATTACAAAAATTACCAGACTAACAAGCAACAACTAATTAATGATGTGCAAACAAGCTTGGATAAAGCCGTTGATGATTATTACGCTAATCTTGCAGAAGAAACAACGATTGGAATGTCTTTTAAAGGCACAAATACAGACGAGCTTTTTAAGGAAGGAAGCTCTTTTACAAACATTTTAAAAGACATTGATAAACAGAAAGGTAAATTTAAAAATTTAGATTCTATCGATGTAAGCCATATTGAAGGAGCAACCATTGTTCGTGGTTTTAAAGTTGACTCCATGATGACTGAGTACAGCAAAAAGAACAAACCAATATCAGTAGATTCTCTTAAAACAAAAACACAAGAACTTAAAGATGAATCAGCCTTATCTAATATTGAAATGTTGACCTCAAAAATTGTCATTTCAATTAATAACGATACGCTAGATTTAAAGAAAGTGGACAGCCTCGTTAATTTTGAATTGCTGAGAAAAAACATAAATGTTGATTATAATCTCAAATACACGCCTAATAAACATACCTTTAATCAAATTGAAAAAAAACATACAAGAACCCATGACTCATTAAATACTTCAAAAAAACTCACTTTAAATACATTTTCTAAATCCACGTTTTTACCTAAAGGCAGTAAACTTTCTATTGCCTTCACAAATGAAACCAAAGTGATACTTACACGTATTTTTGGAGGTATTTTAATCTCTGTATTCTTAGTTTTAGCTGTGATTAGCTGCCTGTTCTATCTATTAAAAATCATTAAACACCAAAAACAACTCGCCGAAGTTAAAAACGACCTCATTAGCAATATTACGCACGAATTTAAAACACCAATTGCAACAATTGGTGTGGCTCTAGAAAGTATCAGTAATTTTAATGCTATTGAAGATAAAGAAAAAACCAAAAAGTACGTTGCTATGTCTTCCCAGCAATTAAAAAAACTTAATATTATGGTTGAAAAATTGCTCGAAACTGCAACTTTAGATAGTGATAGTCTTCAATTAAATAAAGAGCCAACAGATATTGTTGAACTCATAAACACCTTATTAAACAGGTATAAAATTCAGTTCCCTGAAAAGGAATTCAAGCCCAGTTTTAAAGTAGAACACCTTATAACAAACGTTGATGTTTTTCATTTTGAAAATGCCTTAAATAACATATTGGACAATGCCGTAAAGTATGGAGGCTCAACTATTACAATAGGTTTAATTTCTAGAGAAAATCAATTTGAAATTTTCATTTCGGATAACGGAACCTCTTTAAACAAAGAAAACAAAGATCGAGTTTTTGAAAAATTCTACCGTGTACCCAAAGGCAACACGCACAATGTAAAAGGTTTTGGAATAGGTTTGTACTACACCAAAACTATTATAGATAAACATAATGGCTCAATAACCTTAGATTTGAATAAAAACTTAACAACCTTTAAAATCACACTTCCCAATGGCTAATGAGATAAAAGTATTATTGGCTGAGGACGAAGCTGCTCTAGGGCAAATTATAAAAGAAAGCTTAGAAACTCGAGAATTTGACGTTATACTATGTGAAAATGGAGATAAAGCTTTTGAAAAATACCAATCCCAAACTCCAGAAATTTTAGTACTAGATGTAATGATGCCAAAAAAAGATGGCTTTACATTGGCCAAGGAAATTAGAGCTATTGACGATACTATTCCTATTATTTTTTTAACGGCAAAATCTCAAACTGCAGATGTGGTTGAAGGCTTTTCCATTGGTGGCAATGACTATCTTAAAAAGCCATTTAGTATGGAGGAACTTATAGTAAGGATAAATAATTTAGTTAGCCGCACAAAAGTTCAGAAAGCCTCAGAATTATTAAACATTGGTGGTTTTACATTTGACTTTCCGAAACAACAGCTTCAATATAAATCTGAAGACAGAGTTCAATTAACCCACAGAGAAGCGCATTTGTTATTTCATCTTATTAAAAATAAAAATAAGGTATTGGACCGCACATTAATACTCAATAAACTTTGGGGAACTGATGATTTTTTTACAGCCAGAAGCATGGATGTATTCATCTCTAAGCTACGTAAAAAACTTAATCAGGATAAAAGTATTCAAATTATAAATGTTCGCGGTTATGGCTATAAGCTAACTGTCTAGAACCTCTATACTAAATACTTTAATTTTAAGGTTATAGTACGGAGCAATTTTTGTAATTTTCTAAACTGTTCGTTCCATACTATGCATAAGCTACTTTTTATCATTTTATTTATTGGCTTTAGTGCTTTTGCTCAAAAGCCGGTAAAGATCACTTTTATGGATTCTATAGGATTTAGAGCTGAAACCATATTGGGGATAGATTCATTTGGGACGCTTTATTATTCAAAAGAAGACAATTCGTTCAACAAAAAAACGAAGGACACAACAATTACCTATTCTAATTTTCAATTGGGTAAGATTACTTCCGCAAATGCTTTCAACCCGCTAAAAATCAATCTGTTTTATCAAGATTTTAATACCGTTTTAATTCTTGACAATCGTTTGGCTGAAATTTATAAAGTCGATTTTAATACCATTCAACCTTATAAAAATGTTTCTTTTGTTTCAACGGGATTTAGTAATACCCTTTGGCTTTTTAATATGGACAAACAACTTTTAGAATTGTACGATTACAAAACAAATACCGTGAAGTTAAAAACCGTACCTGTACAATCTAATGTGCTAGATTTAAAGAGCGATTATAATTATTGTTACATGCTTACTGAAAACTTCCTTTATGTGTATAATTACTTTGGAAGCCTTATTGGAAAGTACAAAAACGAAGGTTATGAAACCATGGCGTTTAGCAAAGGACATGTAGTATTAAATAAAGGAAATCAGCTTTATATTCTTTCTAAGGACGACACCAGAATTGCACCTGTTAAACATCCAAATTTGTTGATAAATCAGTTTTTGGTAACCAACGAAACCTTGTATATTTACCACGACAACGTACTACGTCAATACCAATTAAAAACAGAATAAATTATGCACATTGCTGTTGCAGGAAACATAGGAGCTGGTAAAACTACGCTCACTAAATTATTAGCAAAACATTTCAAGTGGGAAGCCCAATTAGAAGACGTAGTTGACAATCCGTATTTAGATGATTTCTACAACCAGATGGAACGTTGGAGTTTTAATCTACAAGTCTATTTCCTAAACAGTAGATTTCGCCAAGTGAGCCAAATTCACAATAGCGGAAAAGACATCATCCAAGACCGAACCATTTATGAAGATGCCCATATTTTTGCTCCCAATCTGCATGCCATGGGCTTAATGACCAATCGTGATTTTGAAAACTACACATCACTTTTTGAGTTAATGGAATCCTTTGTAAAAGGACCAGATTTATTAATCTATCTCCGTAGTACAATTCCTAATTTGGTTGCGCAAATACATAAACGTGGACGTGATTACGAAAATACCATAAGTATTGATTATTTAAGCCGTTTAAACGAACGCTACGAAGCTTGGATACATGGTTACGAGAAAGGTAATTTGTTGATTATTGATGTTGATGACTTAGACTTTGTTGCCAATCCTGAAGATTTGGGAAGCATTATAAACCGTATTGATGCTGAGATTAATGGATTATTTTAAAGATTTAGTTAATCTTTAAAACATTAATAGTTTACCTTATAAACCCATGTTGTTTTGCATGCTCAATGGCTTGCTCGCTACTTTCTACCATTAAAACCATTGTAGTTTTGTAATTTTCAACAAGCCCTTTTACACGCATCATTTTCTTTTTATGTTTTACACTTCTTAAGTATATAGCCAAAATACGATCTGGAAATTCCTCTGCGATTTCCATATAAATATCAGGATCGTGTTCTCCACTGTCTCCAATCAAAATAAAAGGCAGATTAGGATATGTTTTTAGCAGGTTGAGAATCTCTTTTTGTTTTTGGGGTTTTTCCTCTTGAGACTTTTTCTTTAAAAAATTACTGAGACTCCTTAATAAAATTGGTCCTTTGGGAAAATTATTCTGTTTAAGGAAAAGTTCTAAATAGCGATACAAGTTCCACGGACTATGGCTTACATAAAAAATAGGGTTAGAATTTTTGCCAGAAGTCCCTCTATACAATTTATGGTAGAAATCTGCAGCCCCTTCTAGTGGACTTCTATTTGTAGCGTGTTTAAAAATGGAGTTGTAAATCACTTTCCATTTTAAGGTTGAAACTACTCCCGTATGCAAAATGGTATCATCTATATCACTAGCCACTCCAAATTGTGCGGTTATAGATGGAATTAATATTTCACCCGGAAATCTGTTTTGATTCTGAATTGTACGCTTAATATTAAAATCATTATAGGAAAGCTCAAATGCCAACCAACCTTCTTTATTTGTCAACTTTTTTAATTCCTTAAGACTTGCTTTAATCTTAAAATAGCCATCATTATCCGTAACTCCTTTTAAGATTTTGTTATTGGGTAATTTTAAATCAATACCAACGTTTTTGATTTCATCCGTTTCAAAACGTTTCCACGTATTTATAGCCAAGTGCCATATTTTCTGAGATTCCAAATCTATGGATTCATCTTCAAGCGCGCGACCACGAGCATAAAAATGTGTATCTGTTCCATAACCTTGAAATACTATTATCTGTAGAGGATCTTTTTTAAACCAGCCCAATTAAATTTGATTTTTTTAGAATTTCAAGATAATAAAAACCGATAGATCATACTAATCGAAATTAATTACTAATTGCAAAATATTTTTTGGTTAGAAATACCAAGATTCTGGCCAGAGAAACATAACCAGTAGTCCAAAAGCTATTGTTAAACCAAAGGTAATAACTATCCACTTTATTATTTGCTTAGCTCCTAAAACTATAGCCATAATTCCTTTAAAAAACATATTAGAAAGACCAGCTAGCAAAATAAGTTTCCAACCTACGGTGGTTTTTAAAGTACCTTCTTTTATTAATTGAGATAAAGAAAGTGTAATGGCTGTCTCTTATACACATCTGACGCTGCCGACGAC
>CAJXVG010000065.1 GCA_913061495.1 uncultured Winogradskyella sp. | reverse complement strand
TCTCGTGGGCTCGGAGATGTGTATAAGAGACAGATACAATGTTGGTTCAACTTATAATCGAGTAGATAAATCAAAAACACCTACACTAGAAGCTAAAAATGAGTTGCTTTCAAAATTAGATAAAATTTTAAAATGTGATTTTAAAGTAGTGAATCACGTCACTGGTATTAGGCCCACCACCAAAGATAGAAGGCCTTTGGTAGGTCAACATGCTGAACACAAAAATTTATATGTCCTTAACGGTTTAGGCACAAGAGGAGTAATGATTGCACCCTATGTAGCAGAAAAATTATTCAATTTTATCGAACACGGAAAAGTATTAGATACAGAGATTGATGTAAATCGATTCTAATAAACCAACATTTTACAGCTTAGCGAGAAACTTTTTTTGCAAGCCCTTCATCATAGCTCATAAATAGATTGATCCAAATATTTCTAGATAAACGCATAATAATTGGCATAAACACAACTAAAGTGCCTATAATTGCGTAGAAAGCCGTCATAAGCGATGTTTCTATAAAAAAGTAACATATTATAAAAGCAGCCATTGCAAATGCAATGCCAACACCATAGCTCACATACATTGAACCATAAAAAAAAGAAGGTTCTAATCTGTATTTGGTATTACAATGAGAGCAACGTTCGTTGACCTTAAGTGTTTCGGTAATTATGTACGGATTTTTTGTTTCGTACATAGATTCTTGATGGCATTTTGGGCAAGCACCAAACAAGATACTGTAAAGTTTAGTTCCTTTTTTTATCATATTTAAACACTTACTTTTGCATTTTTAAAATCTAATACAAAGATACCAATTTTAAGGTTGTTACTTTGTAACATATGTCACAATTATGCTAAACATTCACAATCTATCTATTGGTTTTCAGGGCGAGTATCTGTTTGAAGACATTACCTTTAAACTCGGCAATGGAGACCGTATTGGCCTTATAGGAAAAAATGGTGCTGGTAAATCTACCATGCTTAAAATTTTAGCAAAAGAGCAAGAGCCAGATACTGGACAAATTGCTGCAGACAAGGATTTAAAAATTGGTTTTTTAAAGCAAGATATTGATTTTGATTTCGGAAAAACAGTATTGGAAGAATCTTATGAAGCATTTGAAGAGATAAAAAAATGCGAAGTTCAACTTGAAAGAATCAATACCCAATTAGCAGAAAGAACTGATTACGAAAGTGAGTCGTATAATCAGTTGATGATTGATTTGAATGATATACAACACCAATACGAAATATTAGGAGGCTACAATTACCAAGGTGAAACCGAGAAAATTCTACAAGGTTTAGGATTTAAACGTGAAGATTTTGATAAGCTTACAGATACATTTTCAGGTGGTTGGAGAATGAGAATTGAGTTGGCAAAACTTTTACTTCAAAATAATGACTTATTGCTTTTGGATGAGCCAACTAACCACTTAGATATTGAGTCTATTATTTGGCTCGAAGGGTTTTTGAAAAATTACAGTGGTGCAGTGGTTATAGTCTCTCACGATAAAATGTTTTTAGATCACGTAACCAACAGAACAATTGAGATTTCGTTAGGGAGAATCTACGATTACAATAAGCCATATACACAGTTTTTAGAGTTGCGAAAGGAAATGAAAACACAGCAACTAGCAGCTCAAAAGAATCAGGAAAAACAAATTCAACAGACCGAAAAACTGATTGAAAAATTTAGGGCTAAAGCTTCCAAGGCAACCATGGCACAATCACTCATCAAAAAACTTGATAAGATAGATAGAATTGAAGTAGATGAAGACGATAATAGTGTAATGTCCTTAAATTTCCCTGTGTCTATTACACCAGGAAAAGTAGTGGTTAAGATTGAAGATGTTTCAAAAAGTTACGGTGATCTCAAAGTTTTACAAAATGTAAATCTAACTATAGATAGAGATGTGAAAACAGCTTTTGTTGGGCAAAACGGCCAAGGAAAGTCAACTTTAGCTAAAATTATTGTTGGTGAAATTGAACATAAAGGAGAATTGACTTTAGGGCACAATGTTCAAATTGGATATTTTGCCCAAAATCAGGCAGAATATCTAGACGGTAACAAGACCGTTTTAGATACTATGATTGATGCAGCTAATGAAACTAACCGTAGTAAAGTCCGTGATATATTAGGTTCGTTTTTATTTCGTGGTGAAGAAGTTGAAAAATACGTTAAAGTACTTTCTGGTGGTGAGCGAAATAGGTTGGCATTGGCAAAATTGCTATTACAACCACTTAACGTATTAATAATGGATGAGCCAACCAACCACTTAGATATTAAATCTAAAAACGTGTTGAAAGAAGCACTTAAAAACTTTGAAGGTACCTTGGTTTTGGTATCTCACGATAGAGATTTTCTACAAGGTTTAACCGATACGGTTTACGAATTTAAAGATCAGAATATAAAAGAGTATTTAGGTGACATTGATTTTTATTTAGAACAACGAAACATTGAAAATCTTCGTGAAGCCGAAAAAAGAACGGTTGTTGCTGAGAAACCAAAAGAGAGTAATAAGCAAAGCTATGAAGACCAGAAAAAGCTAAAATCATTAAATAATAAGCTTAGCAATATTGAGTCTAAAATCAATCAGTTAGAAAAAGACATCAAAAAAGATGATGTTGAATTGGCTACAAATTACGATGAAACAGCGGCTAATCCAGCTTTTTTTGATGCCTACCAAAAGAAGAAAAAATCAATGGAAAAACTAATGGGAGACTGGGAGTCCATTCAATTTCAGTTAGACGAATTAACCTAGCTTAAACTACGCTTTTAAGTTTTTTTTAACTGCAAACCGTGGGCAATTGAATATTTTTGTGGTTTATCTATTTCTGCAATTTAAATTGATTTTGTAAATAGAGTTAACCATCAAAGTTTATTCAATGAGAAAAATAGCGCTATTTAATTGGTGTTGTAATTATTTTGGCAGCCATTGTGGGTGCCTATTATGTAGTAAAGAGCAATACCAAGGTTAAGCCTAAGATTGCTAAAGTGGTAAAAACGGTTTTTGTAGATACAGTAAAAAATTCAACTGTACCTATTACTATTCCTGCAAATGGAAATCTTGTTGCAAAAAACCGATTGGAGTTATTTTCTGAGGTTCAGGGAGTTTTTGAAAATAGTTCGCAAGATTTTAAACCTGGTCAACCATATAGAAATGGACAATTACTCATCCGAATCAATTCTAACGAATATTACGCATCAGTTCAATCTGCAAAAAGTGAGTTATATAATTTAATTACGTCACTGATGCCAGACTTAAGACTGGATTACCCAGAGGCATTTCCGGTTTGGGACACCTATTTACAGAATTTTGATATGGACAAAGGAGTCCCAGATTTGCCAGAATCTAATAATGAAAAAGTGAATTATTTCATTACAGGTCGAGGAGTGAATTCAGCATACTACAACGTTAAAAATTTAGAGCAAAGACTTTCAAAATATAGAATTTATGCGCCTTATAATGGTATTTTAACTGAGGCTTTGGTCAATAAAGGAACCTTGGTAAGACCAGGACAAAAACTAGGTGAATTTATTGATACTTCGGTCTATGAACTAGAGTTGGCCATAAGTAAAACCTTTAGCGATTTATTACAAATAGGTGAAAAAGTAACACTAAATACGTTAGATAAGCAAGCTAATTATACAGGAACAGTGTCAAGAATAAACGGAAGAATTGATCAGGCAACTCAGACGGTCACTGTTTTTGTTCAGGTTAGTGGAAAAGACTTAAAAGAAGGCATGTATTTAGAGGCGCAATTAGAAGCCAAAGAAATACCTGAAGCAATTAAAATATCTAGAAAACTACTTGTGGACCAATCCGAAATTTTTGTGTTGCGAGACAGTATTTTAGATGTGATTGAAGTAAATCCTGTTTATTTTTCACCGAAAGAAGTAGTGGTTAAAGGTGTGCCAGATAATACGGTTATCCTAGCGAAATCTGTACCTGGTGCTTATGCTGGTATGCTGGTGAGAGTTAATGAAGAATCTAGTTCTTCTAAAGCAATACAAACTGCCCAATAGCATGAGAAAAGTTATAGCTTATTTTATAAAATACGATGTAGCAGTTAATGTCATTATTATTGCATTTCTCATTTTTGGTATTTTGGGTATGTTTCGCTTGCAATCTTCCTTCTTTCCTTTGCAAGAATCAGAAATCATTTCAATAAATATAGCCTATCCAGGTGCTGCGCCTCAAGAAATTGAAGAAGGCGTTGTACTTAAAGTAGAAGACAATTTAAAAGGTTTAATTGGTGTTGAACGTGTCACTTCAACATCTCGTGAAAACGGAGGAAGTATAACCGTTGAAATTGAAAGCGATGAGGATATTGACGATATGCTCGCTGAAGTAAAAAATGCTGTAGATCGTGTGCCAAACTTCCCAACAGGAATGGAACCATTGGTAGTTGCTAAACAAGAGCGAATACGGCAAACTATTGACTTTGCAATTAGTGGAGAAAACATTGAGCTTACTGCATTAAAACAGATAGGACGACAGATAGAAAATGATCTTCGTGCCATGGAAGGCATATCACAAATTGGCATTTCGGGTTATCCTGAAGAAGAGATTGAAATAGCTGTAAGGGAAAATGACTTGTTAGCTTATAACCTTACGTTTGCGGAAGTGGCAAGCGCAGTATCTCAAGCTAATATTTTGACTACAGGAGGAAATATAAAAACAGATTCAGAAGATTATCTCATTCGTGCTAACAATAGAGCTTATTATGGTGATGAACTAAACAATTTGCCAGTAAGAGCACAAGATGATGGAACTATTGTGAGATTGCAAGATGTGGCTTCGGTAAGAGATCGTTTTTCAGAAACACCAAATGCCTCTTACTTTAATGGCAATGTTGCGGTTAATATAGAAATTACAAATACCAATAGCGAAGACCTTATTTCAACTGCAGATAAGGTCAATGAATATATTGAGGAGTTTAACCAAAAATATTCAGGTGTTAAGATTGATGTGGTTAGTGACTCCTCTATTAGACTGAGCCAAAGAACCCAATTGTTATTGGAAAATGGTGCTATGGGTATCTTTTTGGTGCTTTTGTTTTTATCCATTTTCTTAAATACCAGATTGGCATTTTGGGTTGCTTTTGGGTTACCTATTGCATTTTTAGGTATGTTTATTTTTGCTGCTCAATTTGGTGTTACAATTAATGTGCTCTCGCTTTTTGGGATGATAATTGTTATTGGGATTTTGGTAGATGATGGTATTGTTATCGCAGAAAACATTTATCAACATTACGAAGAAGGTAAACCAAGACTGCAAGCCGCAATTGATGGTACAATGGAGGTAATGCCTGCAATCCTTTCGGCAATTATCACAACCGTTTTGGCTTTTTCAACCTTCTTGTTTTTAGAAGGTAGAATTGGTGATTTTTTCAGTGAGGTTTCAGTTGTAGTAATTTTGACACTAGTGGTCTCTTTAATTGAAGCACTTATTATTTTACCTGCTCACATTGCACACTCCAAAGCATTGATGAAAATGTCCAAAGAAGAAAAGGAAGAGAAAAAGGGATTGGCAAAGGCATTTTTAAAACTTCGCAAAGTCAATGATTATGGTGATCGCTTTATGGTGTATTGTCGTGATAATATCTATAGTCCAGTATTAAAATTCGCTCTAAATCAACGTTTTATAACTTTTGCAATATTATTGGCTTTAATGATTTTAACCGTTGGCGCGAATATGGGAGGTATAATTAAAACATCTTTTTTTCCAAGTATAGCAAGTGATAGAGTAAGTATAGACTTATTAATGCCAGAAGGTACTAATCCTAAAATTACAGATTCAATAATCACTTTAGTAGAAGATGCAGCATGGAAGGTGAATGACGAATTTTCTAAAAAACAAACAGGAGACAAGCAAGTAGTAGAAAATATTATAAAACGCGTTGGTCCAGGTAATAATAAAGCGAGTCTAAACGTGAATCTTTTGCCAGGAGAAGAACGCGATTTTGGATCTCCAGAAATAACAAATGCAATACGAGCAGAAGTTGGTGAAGTTTACGGTGTTGAGCGTTTAACTTTTGGATCTGGAGGAAACTTTGGAGGGGCACCAGTTTCAATATCGTTATTGGGAAATAATACCGAAGAATTAAAACGTGCTAAAACAGAACTAAGGGAAGCATTGGAAAAAAATTCGTTTTTAGCTGATATTACAGATACAGATACAGATCCAGAAGGTATAAAAGAGATAAATATTGAATTGAATGAAACCGCCTATGCACTCGGACTAAATCTTAGAGAAGTGATGAGCCAGGTGAGAGCAGGTTTCTTTGGTTTGCAAGCCCAACGTTTTCAGCGTGGGCAAGATGAAATTAGGGTTTGGGTACGTTACGACAGAAGTAACAGGGCATCCATTAATGACCTAGATGATATGCGCATTGTGTCACCTTTAGGACAGCGCATACCGTTTGGTGAGATTGCTACGTACCAAATAAAAAGAGGAGATGAAAGTATAAGTCATTTAAACGGACAACGTGAAATTCAGGTAAACGCAGATTTAAAAGATCCTAACGGAAGTGCTGCAGAGATACTTTTGGATATTCAGAATAACGTAATGCCAAATATTCTTTCAAAATACCCAACAGTGGGTGTGTCTTATGAAGGACAAAACCGAGAAGCAGGCAAACTGTCAAGATCCGCAAAAACAACCGTACCTGTAGTTATATTTTTGATTTATGTGGTTATTGCTTTCACGTTTAGAAGTTACAGTCAACCGTTAATGTTAATTTTGTTAATTCCATTCAGTTTTATAGCTGTGGCTTGGGGACACTGGTTTCATGATTTTCCAATTAATATACTTTCAGCATTAGGTATTATAGCTTTAATAGGAATTATGGTAAACGATGGACTGGTACTAATAGGTAAATTTAATTCATTTTTAAAATCTGGGATGAAGTTTGAAAATGCACTCTACGAAGCTGGTAGAGCAAGGTTTAGAGCCATATTTTTAACCTCTTTGACTACCATTGCAGGTATTGCACCATTACTTTTGGAAAAGAGTAGACAGGCTCAATTTTTAAAACCAATGGCAATTTCAATAGCCTATGGTATTGGTATTGCTACCATTTTAACATTGGTGATTTTACCTTTGTTGTTATCAACAACCAACAGTTTTAAAACGAATAAAAAGTGGGTGATTTCAGGCGATAAAATTGCAAAAGAAGATGTTGAACGTGCCATAAAAGAACAAAAAATTGATGATGAACATTAAAACCTACACTTTATTTAGTTTCATTTTCTTCGGAATAATGGCAAACGCACAACAGGTTTTAACTACTGATGAAGCGATTGCTTTGGCTTTGGAAAATAATTACGGAATTAAAATAGCAAATAACACAGTTGAAATTTCGGAGAATAATGCTGATACTCTTAACTCTGGTTATTTGCCAACACTTACAGGAAATGCTGGCGCAACGATAGATGTCCAAAATACAGAAGGTGAGTTGACAAATGGTGAAACAAGGATTGCTGAAGGTGCTGAAACCAGACGCTATAACGCTTCCATTAATCTTAATTACATATTATTTGATGGTTTAGGACGCTATTACAATTACAAACAATTAAAGGAGCTATATCAATTGTCGCAACTCGAAGCAAGACAAACTATTGAAAACACAATGTTAGAGTTGTTTTCAATTTACTATACAGTAGCTCAACTATCAGAAAATACATCAGCTTTAGAGGAAACACTCAATATTTCAAAAGATAGATTAACTAGGTCAGAGTATCAATTTGATTATGGACAGAATACTAAATTAGGAGTGTTAAATGCCAAAGTTGATATCAATAACGATAGTATTAATTTGATTAATGCCTATCAGCAATTAAAAAACACAAAGCGAGATTTGAATGTGGTAATGGGTAATGCCACAACAAACATATTTAAAGTAGATACAACGATTACGTTTCCCATTTTATTCAATAAAGATGAATTATTCAATAAAATGTTGACTAATAATGTTAGGTTGAAGCAAATAGAACAAAATATTAAGATAAGTGATTTTACAATCAAAGCTAGTAAGTCTGGTTATTTGCCAACTGTTGGTTTACAAGGCTCATATGGATGGAATGAATCTACCAATAACAGTCCATTGGCGTTTACACTTCAAAATACAACAACTGGTTTTTCAGGAGGATTAAGTTTAACATGGAATCTGTTTGATGGAGGCACAACCATAACACGAGTTAAGAATGCAAAAATAGATTTGGAAACCCAGCAGCTTCAAAAAGAACAAATCTTAATTGATGTGCAACGAAATTTCAATAACGCTTGGGACGATTATCAAAATAAGTTGAAAATTTTTAGAGTGCAACAAGATAATATCATAACAGCCCAAAACAATTTTGATCGTACTGAGGAAAAATTTAAGCTAGGCCAAGTAACATCCATTGAGTTTAGACAGGCGCAACTCAACTTATTAACAGCAGAATTGAACAAAAACCAAGCAAAGTACGATGCTAAAGTAGCTGAGATTACAGTACTTCAAATTAGTGGTGAATTGTTGAATGTAAAGTTATAGATTATGGAAGAACATTTCTTTCAATGTCCATATTGTTGGGAACAGATTTCTATGTTAATAGATGTCTCCCAAACTCATCAAAAATACATCGAAGATTGTGAGATTTGTTGCAACCCTATTCAATTATCAATTACAGTTGAAAATCAAGAAATTACAGAATTTAGGGCTGATAATATTGAGCAGTAGTTAAATTTTTATACTGATTATCAGTGTGTTATGTTTTAAGATTGTGCAGTTCATCGAAAAAAGTTGTCATTTTAGCAGATAGCTGTTATATTCGTAGTGTTATTGTGTCCCTCCACAGAAATCTACTACTATGAAAACCTTAAAAATAACATTTCTTTTTTGTTTAATATCTGCATTGTCTTTTGCCAATGTTTCCCAAGCTGAAAAGCAAGCATTAATAGATTTATACAATTCTACCAATGGTGATGCTTGGAATACCTCATGGAATTTAAATCAACCAGTGTCATCATGGCATGGAGTTACATTAAATAATAACAGGGTTGTTACCATTGACCTAAGCTTTAATAATCTAAATGGAGAATTACCTGAATCAATTTCAGGATTAAAAAATCTAAAAGTTTTAAACTTATCATTCAATAAGTTAAATGGTGAATTGCCAAACACTTTGACAGCAATGACGAGCTTAGAAGAATTGAAATTGTTTTCAAATAACTTAGATGGGTCTATTCCTAATGATATAGGTCAATTAAGTAACCTTAAAGTGTTAGAGTTATACAATAACAACTTTTTTGGCGAAATACCATCATCAATAGGTCAATTATCACAATTAGAAAATTTACTGTTGAGTAGTAATCGATTAATTGGAAAATTACCAAATAGTATTTCTAATTTAAAATCCTTAAAAGTACTGAGTGTTTTTGACAATAGCCTTTTGGGAACCATACCCTCATCAATAGGACAATTAACTCAACTTGAAGAATTGGTATTATCTAACAATGCGTTTTACGGAAACTTACCAGGCGAATTGGCACAATTATCAAATCTTAAAACGTTGCTATTAAGCAACAATGGTTTTAAAGGAAACTATGCCATTCTAAGAGATAAGCTACCAAATATAATAGATTTCGATTTGGACGAAGCAAATATGAAAGGTGCTTTAGCCACTTTAGATACAGAAGATTGAAAATTTTTCTTTGCCATAAAGATAAGTTGAAAAATGACGCTCAAAAAAATGAGCGTTATTTTTTTGAATAACTTTTGTCATCTATAAAAAAGTATTATCTTTGCAGTCCTAAAATGATTGAGTCGGCATTATGAACCGAAAGTTAAAAGCTAAGAAAATCGTTTTAAGATAAAATCGCGGGATAGAGCAGTAGGTAGCTCGTCGGGCTCATAACCCGAAGGTCACTGGTTCGAGTCCAGTTCCCGCTACTAATTACAAAGTCAAGTATAGAGACGGTTTGGTGTTGCCAAACCGTTTTTTTATGCTTAATTTTAGCGCCATAATCCAGAATGAATACGAAAGTGCATACGGAAATGCATACGATTTATCCTTGAAGAAGCAATTTTCAAATCCCAAAATCTACACCGCAAAAGGCGACCTGACCAAACGTTGGTACGTCTATTTCTCCTATCGTAACCCCGAAACGGGAAAGCTGAAACGCCAGACCCCTTTTTATGGCAATGCCAATACGTACAAGACCAAGGAGGAGCGCATGGCAGTGCTTACCATTTACAAGAACATTATAAATAAATATCTTAACGAGGGCTAGAGCCCCTATGATGACAATTCGGAAAACTTTCCACGAAAGGGTTCAGAGAAAAAAGAACTGGGCCATCCGGAACGTGTCAAGCTTGAAGCTGAAAACAAAATAGAAAAAGGTGAAAAGCCAAAAAAGGCGAATGAGACCCAATACAAAGGAAAAAGAGTAAGAGAAGCCCTTGAATACGTGATCAAAGCCAAGGAACACCAATTAAGGCAAAGCAGTATAAGGTCGTTCAAGAGCCATCTAAATGTATTTATCGAATGGATGGAAAAGGAAAATGGCGACATGAAATATATTGCCGAGGTAGATAGAAGGACCGTGGCCAACTTCTTGGACCAGATACACGAGCAAACTTCCACTAGGAACAGGAACAACTATAGGGCAAGCCTAAGCAGTGCCTTCGAGTCCCTTTGCGAAAAAGAGCTTGTCGCCAGCAATTGCGTAAAGCAGATCAAGAAGCTAAAGACAACCCCAAAGCGACATGCCAGATATTCGGAAGAGCAACAGAACGCCATATTCAAATTTCTCAAGACTGAAGACCCCTATATCTTGCTCTACATCAAGTTCATGGCCTATATTTTTATGAGGCCTCTGGAGGTCTGTAGGCTAAGGGTCAGCGATGTCGACCTAGAGAAGAAGACCTTGAGTTTCAAGCCAAAGAACGGTTCGAAAAAGACAAAGATCATACCGGATATTTTGATAAAGGAGCTTCCCGACTTATCCAAGATGGAAAGTGAGGGCCTTCTGTTCACCGCCGAAGGCATGGGCAAGTTCACGGATACAAAACTTGAGAACCGTAGAGGCTATTTCACCGCAAGGTTCAAGAAAACGGTACAAAAACAGTTCGACCTAGACCTCGAGCACACCAGTACAGCTTCAGGCACACGTTCATCACAAAACTCTACAGGCAGTTAAAAGGACATATTCACCATTCGAGGCCAAGAGCAGGTTGATGCACATTACGGGGCATACTTCACTGAAAGCCCTTGAGGCCTACTTCAGGGACAACGACGTGGAACTTCCCGATGACTATTCCGAAATGTTGAATGCAAAAAAAGATAGCCATGGACAGCATTAGCGAATTTTACAGAACGATATTCAAGAACTTTTTCTGTTGTTCCGTGGTCTACCTTCCGAGTTCCCTTATGCGGGAGTTCGAAGAAGTGAAGGAAAGTGGAAATGAATTCGATTTTTTGGAACATTCCGATACTGTATTTATAATAAACAGGGACGGCCAAAATCTTTTGTCTGAAGGGGGCGGGGCCATGAAACATGTCACAGGTAAAAAGCTGTTCTTGGAGGAGAACCTCTTCCTTTTGTTAAGGAAAAGAGAAGGGTACCTGCCGATTACCTTTGACTATATGTTCGGAAAGTATTACCAGCAATTGCTGGTTTATCTTTGGCTGGCAGAATGGCTGGAGGGCAACCTGCAAGAGCACATAACGAATCTGGACAAAAATACCGAAAGATCGTTCGCGGAACAATGTAAAATACTGACCTCCCACAAATCCGAAATAGAAAAGCATTTCAGGGACCAGCTTGTAAGGCTTGACCCCAAAACCAGGATACATTTTGTACCTGATACCATTCCAAGGCCAGAAGCAACAAAGACTATCGAACAGATAAAAAAGGCCATGCCCCCAAATTCAGTAAAGGAAACAAAAAAGAAAAAAAAGGACAAGCTGTCCGAACTAAAGGAGTTTACCAACGGATACGCACCTGAGCTTATATTTGAAAGGGTATTCAATAAGAACGATCAAGATTAAGCAACGATATATGATGAAACGGGAAAAAATAAAAAACGACGACGTATCGGTAAACTTTAGGGTAGATAAAACCTTAAATGCAAAGATTCTAGAGAGTGCCGCCGAGGAAAACAAGACGCTCTCAAAATACCTAAGGGACCTTCTTGAGGAACACCACGACCTGAGCAGTCAAAAACCGGGAGGGTTCAGAAGCGAGACGGAAAGATTTCTTTTCTCCAAAGAGTTCCTCCAATTTGTCTTTTGGATCTACAGCAAGCGAATGGACGAAGCTCGAAAGGAAGGCGATAAAATCGATGGTTACATAAAGCTCATAAAAAGGGCGGACGGCATACTGCCCGAGGAGATTGTAAGGGAGCTTGACAAGGTTCTGGTTGACCTTTTCAGGATAAAAGCGGGTTCGGGCTATGATGCAAGGGTCTATAAATTTCCGGATAGCTATGATGGGGATAAGAAGTTGAACTACAAAAAACTGGAGGAGTTCTTTTTGAGCCATGATCTGGGAATCTATCTTGACAACATGGCAGGATACATACTGATTTAATTCGTGATAAAAAATGTGATAAAAACGTGATAAAAACGTGATAAAAATATATTATTTTTTTATCACAAAAGATTAATAATGACACGATTTGTAGTCAAAAGCTAAAAAAACCCATTAAAACAAGGGTTTTTGAACCTGTCCATTGCTAATAACAACAACGTGGTGTTATTACACAACAAACTATTTTTGTGATACAAATTACTTAAATAAGGACTGAAGCTTATCCTCTTATTGTTGTGCAGTTTCAAATTCAATCTTGATTTTCAATCTCGTTTTCCAGTCTTTTCCGTACAATGTTCTTCATGGCTTCATCCTTGAACCTGAACCAATCTTCCCTGAAGTCGGAACGGTCAATAGCGTATTTAAAGTGCCTGAAAGGTCTGCTCTTGGAAAGTATTTCCGTTAGGTGTATTTTAAGATAGCCATCCCCTAATTGTTCCACAAAATCCCGCATAATTTTATAGGACTCAAAACTCTTTAGGACTTCGAAAGATATGAAATCATCATCGTTTGCCCTTACCTTTTCAATATCGTTTTGAAACACTTCTTCAAGTTCAGTGTCGAAGGTAGAATTTAGGAAGTCGGGAATGGTGATCAACTCACCTGTTTTGGGATTGAGGTAACAGTTGTTGCCACAATTCAGTTCACCTGCAATTTCTGAAATTATATAACCCTTGTTTTTCTTCATTTTTCGATAAATATATCACTAAATATATTATGTAGCCTTTATTCAGGGTGCATTAAATTACCTATAACGGTCTAGGCTATGAGTAGTTGCGTGGTTTAGCGATTAACTTTGCAAGTACACACCAAGTTGGAAATTCCGCAGGAATTTCCAAAGTAGGCGAGAACAAGCAATTACTTATAGCCTTTGTTGTGTAGCGTTATTATTTTCCACCTATTTTATCTCCTTCTTTCGCATTCAACTTCACCTCACTTAAATAACTCAATATTTTTCCTTTTGAGTCCACATTTCCGACATAGCCAAATTCTGGCGAGTAATAAAGGAAATATTCTTTGCTTTTTTCTTTGTCTTTATTGGTTAATTGTTTGCAATGAACTTTTATACAGTTTTTGTATTTTTTTGCTGGCGTTTTGAACTTTTGCTCTTCCGCTATTATTTCGTAACTCCAGCTTTTGTCATTTTTTGTCCAATTGTTACCAACTTTAGGATTTACAGGTAACACAACTGATTCTTCTAAAGTTTTTTTATTTATGTGATAATAGTTGTCAGTTCCCTTTCTATAATAGGTTGTATCAATATCTCCCCAACCATATTTTCTGTATTTCACATAATATTCTTTATCAGCAATAACTTCTTTCTCTTTGTCAAAAGATTCAAAATAGTGACTCTTTCTATATTTGTAATACTTGGCACTATTTGAATTTTCAAAAAGAGTTATATATCCGTCCATTTCCATTTGAGTGAATGAAAACATTACTATCGATAAAATTAAAACTCCAATTATTTTTTTCATTTTCATTTTTTTTTAATGTTACACAACGGTTTCGTATAACCGTCAGTTACGGGTTAAAGTTAAACAATCTTTCGGCAGAGACCGACGGTAGCAATTCCGAGTGGATTCGGACGTAGTCGAATCCGCCGTA
>CAJXVG010000064.1 GCA_913061495.1 uncultured Winogradskyella sp. | reverse complement strand
TCCAAGCTCCCCAATCTTTAAATCCTTTGTAGCCATGACAAAAAACAACAATGGGTTGATTTGTTTTTTCTTCGGAATAAAACGTATCAATAACTATGGGTTTGTTGTTATTACGTTTTAAAACTATGTTTTTTTCAATCTGCATCAGTCGAGTTCTTTTTCTATAAAATTAATATCTGCGTTGCATATTTCTGTAATCAGCTTTTTCAGTTCAATTTCAAAGCTATTAAGTATTTCTTGGTCAATTACTTGGTTTTTTGTTCTAGCACGAGCAGATTCTTTTTTGCCAAATTTTAAAAATCCATTGCTGAGGTTTTTAAAGGAAATAATACCAGCTTCTATTGGTAATTCTATTAGATTTTTACAATGCATCATATAAGCATAGCATAAAATCTGAAAGGATTTACTGTATTTGTCATAATCAGTGATTAGATCGTTCCAATCGACTATTTCAACTTTATTTTGTTCAACCTTGCCAGATTTGTAATCAATCACTCGTGTTGTTCCATTATAACTATCAATTCTATCAACTTTTCCTTTTAATTTAATAGGAAAATCTAAACCTTCAACTTTTATATCAATACTTTCATCAGCTTCAATTGCCAATATTTTAATGGTGTTTCCAGAGTTTAAATCTTCAATCTCTAGGTTGATAAAATTTAAAATATAACGTTGAGCAATTTCAAAAATAATAAGATTCTTTCCTTTTGTAAAATCTCCTTGGTTATAAAGGTCCTTAAAATGCTTGGTGACTGTAGCTGTGATTTTACTTTTAAAAGAATTAAGAATTTCAAGAGTTAAAAATTTATTTTCGAAAGGTTTGTAAAAATCTTCGAGTGTATTGTGGATTACAGAACCCAAGGTGGTGGCAGCTATGTTCTCCTCAACGTCCTCAAATTCTTTGATGCCCAAAATTTTTTCGTAATAAAAGTCAATAGGATTTCTAATATAGTTACTTAAAGATGATGGAGAAAACCCTTTGTTTGCCAAATCTTTAAGCTTTGTGATTACTAGGCTTGTCTTTGTTATTTGCTTTAGTTCCTTATGAATTACTGGCACGTTTGAAGCAACAACCGTATGCTTTATATTATGAATGCCTTCAACTTCAAGTTGAGTAATAAAACGACTTTTTTCTCCACCCTTTAATGCATCTACTTCGGTGTTGTATAAAATGTAAACATTTTTTGCGCGTTGCAGAAGTCTATAAAAGTGATACGTATAAACAGCATCTTTTTCCTTAAATGTTGGTAATCCATTCTGTACTTTTATGTCGAATGGAATAAATGAGTTATTTGTTTTACCTGAAGGTAAAATACCTTCGTTAACTGAAGTAATAATAACGGTTTCAAAGTCTAATACTCTAGACTCTAACATACCCATAATTTGAAGACCCTCTAACGGTTCACCTTTAAAATCAAGCGTTTCAGAACTCAAAAGCTCTTGGTAAACAGTATGGAGCGCTGCAATAGAATCCAAGTATTTATATCTTGAATTTAATTCAGTCAGTTGGTTGAAAAGCGTGTGGAAACGGTAAAGATATTCGAGCTCTAAACTGTTATTGGATTTAGTCCTATCCAAGACTTCTTTTATTTTAAATATTAGGGTAGAACAACTTTGTAGTGCAATTTCAGTATTGTTTTCCCAAGAACTGAAAAGGATATCTAAAATATCGATGTGAGAGTCTATACCTGCCGCTTTTTTGATTTCTTCTGTATCAATATATACCAAATTATTTTTTTGAATATAGTCAGACACAATGTTTGAAGCATTCTCAGCCTCTAGGTTAAAAAGAGGGTATATTGAAGGATGCGATATAATATCGATCACATCTTTATAGTAAAATTTACCAGAATAATTTTTATGGATTGCCAATAGGTTTTCAAAGAATGCCGCTAGCGGAATAAGATTTAGTGGCAAACCCATAGTTACATTTAACGCAGTAATTTCTTTAGGGATTGAATTTAGAACCGGAAGTAAAAGATTCTCTTCACCTAAAACCACAGCCACGCTTGAAAGGTTTTGGTTGGTGGTTTTAACCTGCTCTAAAAGCTGCCCAACATATTTTGCTTGGCCTATGAGTTTTGGGATTCCTATTACATTGATTTTTTTTTCATCTGTATAATGATTTTTTACCCATTTAAAAGGTTCCTTTTTGAAGTAACTCCAAAGATTTCTATGTTGTCTTGTAAATAGGCCAGCATCGTGGAGGTTGTCTTCAATAAAAGTGTTGTCTATATCCCAATAAATATCAGCTAAATCATTTTGTAACAGACCTTGGATTATGACAGATTCTGCAGTATTTAATGCGTTAAAACCTAAAAAGATATGAGGTGTATTTTTATTGACTTCAATATAAGCTTCTAAATTATCTACAGCCTCTCTATAAACTAATCCTTGGTAACCTTCTTTTGATTTGAGCAGAGTTTCAGTAAACTCTTTATAATAACCTTTAAGTTGCTTCCAAAATATTAAGTGGTTTTTTATTAAATCCGTTTGGTTTGCTTCTAATGACCAATGATTAATTTCTTTTACCGCTTGTAAATAATCGAATATCTGTTGCTGTGGTATTAAATAACGATCAATTTCATTAAAATCCTGGAGTAATATCTGTGCCCAATTCACAAATGAATCGAAAGGCTCTAGATCAGTTTTATCGCATGAAGCTTCGTATGTTTTATATAGACTGAATAAAAGCTCAGTGTTACTAAGCGTTTTTAAACCTGATAATTTTTCAACAAATTCCTCTATGCTGATGATTTGAGGCGAAAAGATTGGGTTTTCTAATAAGCTAGAGAGTTGATGTTTTAGAAATACACCTGCACGCTTACTTGGAAGAATAAAATAAACGTCCTCTAGGTTTTGGTTTTTTTGGTCGAGGTCTAAAAGTACAGTCTTTATAAAACTTATCATTTTATAAAAATAAAAAACGCTCCGAATTTCGGAGCGTTTTTTAAACTTATATTTTAGAAGTGTTTTTAGTTAGTTAATTTAACTTCTACACGTCTGTTGTTTTTTCTACCGTTTCTGGTTTTGTTAGTATCGATAGGATTCTCTTCACCAAAACCTTTAGCAGTTAATCTAGCAGAATCAATTCCATTAGCAATTAAGTAATCTCTAACAGCGTTAGCTCTTCTTTCTGATAACAACTGGTTAGTAGATTTAGCACCTACACTGTCAGTATGACCATTAATAGAGAAAGTAGCTTGTGGGTATTCTTTAAAGATAGCAGTCATTGCTGATAAAACTTCTTCAGATTCATTTTGTATAGATGCTTTACCAGTATCAAACAAAATTGTTCTAGCATACTCATTTAATTGCTTCATCACCTCTTTAGTTGGCTTAACTTCAGGACATCCGTTGTTAGCAACAGTTCCTGCTTCATTAGGACACTTATCGTCTTTGTCTAATACACCGTCACCATCAGTATCTGGCCAAGGACAACCATTATTTGCAGCAGGACCAGCTTCATTAGGACAATTATCGTCAGCATCAGCAACTCCGTCACCGTCAGCATCTGGACATCCCATTAAACTTTTAAGACCAGCAACATTAGGACAGTTATCATCTTTATCCATTACACCATCACCATCACTATCAGGACAACCGTTAAATTCAGCTAAACCAGCAGTATTAGGACAGTCATCTTTAGAATCTTGTATTCCATCATTGTCAGAATCGGGGCAACCGTTGAAAGCTTCTAAACCAGCTTCTTCAGGGCAGGCATCATCTTGATCGTATATTCCGTCACCATCTGAATCAGTACCACCAAATTTAAATACAACACCTACTGAATGTTGGAAATGTTTTGGCAAATAGTCTTCAAAAGAATGTTTATAAGCAGATTGAGCTTCAATTCCTACGCTTTCACTAAGCCAGATTTTAAACCCTAAAGTACCATTTACAGTACCAGCACCGATTTCATCTACCCAAGAATAACCACCACCAACGCCAAGGTATGGATCAAACCATCCTCCGTTTCCATTGATTAAATCTCTAAAACTATATGTTATAGCACCGTCAACACCATAGTAAGTAAGGTCATCTACGTTATTAGTAGTTTCATTACCTGTGGTCAGGTCTACGTTAGAACCAAATTTGTCAATTCTGTTAATGGTACCAATAGCTGAAAATGTAAAACCATCACTTAAATATCTAGAGACTGAAACTCTCGATATTGAAGGTAAGATGTTCCAATGATCAGTTGCATTGAAATATTCATCAAAATATTCACCTTGAGGAATATCTTCACCTACAGGGTAAAAGTCTACGGCATTTGCGCCTATTCCAATAGCCCATGGGTTGTTTTTATCTTGCGCATTTGAAGTGCTGAAACTCATCAAAAGCACTGTTACAAATAATAATCTGCTAAGATTTTTCATACTCTAATTAATTTTAATTTTTAAGTGTTAATTGTTGGTAAAAGTAAGTTGTTAAATAATACTAACAAAGACAAATATATAAAAATATTGTTACATCGCCCTAAAATAGAATGTTTGAAGCCAATTTATATTACTTCTAAGGTTTTTCCGACTTTTATAAATGCTGTAATTGCTTTGTCCAGTTGATCTTTTGTGTGGGCTGCTGAAAGTTGTACTCTTATTCTTGCTTTTTCTTTGGGTACTACAGGAAAGAAAAACCCAATTACATATACTCCTTCTTCTAAAAGCATATTAGCCATAGTTTGCGATAGTTTGGCATCATACAACATAACTGGGACAATGGCCGAATCGCCATCGATGATATCAAATCCCGCTTCTTTCATTCCTTTCTTAAAATATTTCGTGTTCCAATCTACTTTTTCCTTTAAAGAAGTATCATTTTTTAACATATCAAAAACTTTGATTGATGCACCAACAATAGCAGGTGCCAAAGAGTTTGAAAACAAGTAAGGTCTTGAGCGTTGTCTAAGCAATTCAATAATCTCCTTTTTGGCAGTTGTGTAACCACCCATTGCTCCACCCATAGCTTTTCCTAATGTACCTGTAATTATATCAATTCTTCCTAGTACACCTTTTTCCTCAAGAGTGCCAATTCCAGTTTCTCCAATAAACCCAGTGGCGTGACATTCATCTATCATTACCAAAGCATCATATTTTTCAGCTAAATCACAGATTTTATCTAAAGGAGCTACAATACCGTCCATAGAAAAAACTCCATCTGTAACAATAATTTTAAAACGTGCTCCATTTTCATTCGCAGAAATCAGCTGTTTTTCAAGATCAGCCATATCGCTATTTTGATATCTGTATCTAGCAGCTTTGCATAAACGCACACCATCAATTATTGAAGCATGGTTTAAGGAATCTGAAATAATAGCATCTTCTTTCGTTAAAAGAGGTTCAAAAACACCTCCATTGGCATCAAAAGCTGCAGCATATAAAATGGTGTCTTCTGTTCCGTAGAAATCGGCGATTTTTTCTTCTAATTCCTTATGGATATCTTGAGTTCCACAAATAAAACGAACAGAGGACATACCAAAACCGTGAGAGTCTAATGTATCCTTAGCTGCTTGTATTACGTCTGGGTGAGAGGACAAACCTAGATAATTGTTAGCACAAAAATTAAGAACTTTTTGTCCTGTGTTTAATGTGATTTCCGCTCCTTGTGGAGAAGTGATAATGCGTTCTTCTTTGAAAAGACCAGCATCTTTTATAGATTCTATTTCTTGTTGTAAATATGTTTTTATGTCTCCGTACATGATTTTATTTTTGATGTTGAACAAAGATAACATCTATATTTTAGACTCCAATAACATCAACCTTTTCATTTATATAAACCAAAAGTTTTTCTATTGTTACAAAATTCATGCTACTCAAAACCTCTTCGTAATGGTTGAGCTGTTGTGCATGAAATTCTTTGGCTTCACCAGTTTTGTAATCAATGATAACAACTTCTTTTTTAGTATTAATATTTAAGCGATCTGGCCGAATAAGTTCACCTTCATTAGTGATGATATCACGCTCATTATAAATTTTATAATTATCATCGAAATATTGATTAAGCTTAGGATGCTCAATAACCTGAAGCACTATTCTTTTTAATTCCTCAATATTTTGAGTCGTGATTTCACCTGACGTTAATAATTCATCCAATGCAAAATCTATATCTAGAATTGTGTTTATTTTTGACAATATTAAATGCACCAAATTCCCTCGTTCAATGGCTTGTTCTTGCTTTGTGTTCCATAATAGACCTGATTTTGTTATAATTTTTAAGTTATGGGTTTCTTTTGCAGTAGAAATGAACTTTAGAGGGATGGCTTCATCTTCATCAATAAAGATGTTATTATTAGCTGTTAATTCACCGAAACTGTAAATTGATTTTGCATCGGACCATTTGCCAAAATGCTGTAAATAAGAAATGAACATACCTGCATATGTATTATCTTTAGCTATACCTTTGGAATCGATATCTTTTTTTGAAATAATATAGAGCTGATTTACAGCTCTAGTCAATACTACATAAAGAAGATTGATGTTGTCTAATTCTAATTGCGATTGGTGGATATCGTAAATATGCTTTCCGATAGGTCCAAAGTACTCAACTTCTTTACTGTAGTTTAGTAAGAGCGTTTCAAAACCTGCATATTCCTCTTTATGTGTGGGAAACCAAATTTTAGGCTCCAATTCGTTATAAATATTTAATTCTGCAAAAGGAAAAATGACTATAGGGAATTCCAGGCCTTTAGATTTGTGAATCGTCATTATTTGAACAGCATCAAGGTTATCTGGTGATACTACGCTTAAATTGTCTTGTTTTTTTTCAAAGTATGTAATGAAAGCTGCTATATCTGAATTTTGTTTTTGGGTAAATTCAAGCACAACATCCATAAAAAACTGTAGGTATGCATCTGAATTTTCATTCAGTTGAAAAACCCTAACCAATTCCTCCACAAGTTCATAAAGAGGCATTTGAAGCAACCTACTTTTATCAACAAAAATATTTAGCGATTGCAAACTTTTTAAAGTTGCATCAAGGTCCTTCTTTAAATGTGTAGTATAAAATGCATGGATATCTTTAACTTTATTTTTTTTGGCAATGAAAGATAGTACATCTACTTTTAAAGTTTCATTATTTTGTTGCAACAGTAGTTTCAAAAAGGCAGAAATAAACAACACCTTGTCAGAATTTTTTAGAAGTAAGGTTTCTGAGGAGGTAATATTAATTTCGTTTTCACTGAGATATTTTGCAATGGTAACACCTTCTTTTCGCTTTCTCACCAATACGCAAATATCCTTTAGCTGATAGCCGTTTTCTAAACAGTGATTTACTGTCTCTAGGGTTTTGGCGGCATATAGCTCGCTAGAATCGTCTTCTTTTTCAATATCTAAAAAATTAAGATTTACATAGCCCATGGAGTCGTTTGAAATCTCCTGACCTGCATTTGTAAACAATTTACCATAATCCTGATTTTCAAAATAATTGGCTCCTAAAAACTCAAAAAATGAATTATTAAAGTCTATTATTGCTTTAGAACTTCTGTAATTTGTTTCCAATGAAAGAACTTCAGCTTCAATCTGAAAAGGATTGTAACTCTTGTTATTCAAGTTTATGAATTGTTCAGCTTCACCACCACGCCATCTGTAAATAGCTTGCTTGGCATCACCAACCAACATTGCTGAGCCGTTTGCAGCAGACAGAGCATTGTCTAATAATGGCACTAAATTTTCCCATTGCATTTTTGAAGTATCTTGAAACTCGTCAATAAAGTAATGCCTAAATTTTTCACCTAGACGCTCATAAATAAAAGGAGTGGGCTGGTTTTTTATCTCTTTACTGATAATGCTATTAAATTCTGAAATAAGCATTTTATTCTGGTCTTCTTTCAGTTCATTTAATTGAACCTGAATAGCATTCAATACAGAAAGTGGAGTAATATTTTTATAAAATGCTTTTTTTAATTTTAGCTCATAAACCAAAGTTTTAGTTATTGTAAAAGCTTCGGCTAAATTAGATTGAATACTTTCTATAGTTGAAGCAATGTCGTCACTAACTCGTTTAGGGCAAAGTGTATTGCCTTCTATTAAATCAGTTTGCCAGTTACTATCAAAAGCAATATTGAATTTCCCTAAGCTTAGATTGTTAAAATGGTTGGGCAACGATTTTCTATTAAAATCATCAAACTGTAAACCAGACTCTTCAATTAAAGTAAGTGAAGCTTTTGAAGCATTAATTATATCTTCTTCAAGCTTAGAAATTTGTTTTCGTAACTGTATTTTCAGAGTCTTAAAATCTTGAAGTGATTTGTCTTTTAGTTTTTTTAAACTGCCGAGATCGTTTTCATTCACCAACAATTTGGCAATTTTATTAAAGTCGTAACTTATATCCCAACTTTTATCATCATCTGCTTTTTCTATTGCAAAATCAACTAAAACCTTGGTCAATTCTTTTTCTTCACCTGCTTTGGCTATTAAGCTATCAACAGCTTCGGTTAAAAGGCGTTCTTGGTCTAATTCAACTTCAAAATTTAAAGGGAGTTTAAGGTCGTATGCAAATGTTCTAATAACACGATGGGTAAAACCGTCTATTGTAGAAATATCAAAAGCACCATAATTATGCAAAATGTGCTTCAATATATTTTTAGATTTATTTTGAAGATATTCTGGTTCTATTTCTAACTCTTCGCAAATAGCCACAAACATTGGGTTAGGAGAGGCGAGGCTTTCTTTGGAGGAAAATGCCTTTAACATATCAATAATGCGTTCTTTCATTTCACCAACTGCCTTATTGGTAAATGTGATCGCTAAAATGGATTTGAATTGATTATAGTTTTTTGACTGAACAAGAATTTTCAAGTACGATTTAGCAAGTGTAAATGTCTTTCCGCTTCCTGCAGATGCATTGTAAATTTTAAAAGCTGAATTTTGCAAAAGAATAATTTTATACCAAAATAGGGAATCTTAATAATTTATTTAGAAAATCTTACTTTCAAAAGCGTAAATTTGTTGTAATCGATTTATTAACAATTTAAAACACAAAATATTATGGCTTTTGAATTACCGAAATTAAAATACAGTTACGATGCACTAGAACCGCATATTGATGCACGTACAATGGAAATACACCATACCAAACATCATAAAGGTTATACCACAAAATTAAACAATGCTATTGAAGGTACTGATTTAGAAGGGAAGACAATTGAGAATATCCTCAACAATTTAGATATGGATAATACTGCCGTAAGAAATAATGGAGGTGGATTTTACAACCATTCATTATTCTGGGAAGTTATGAATCCTGAAGATAAAGGACGCTTGTCTGGAGAATTAAAAGATGCTATTGAGTCAAAGTATGGTTCTTTTGATGCTTTTAAAGATGAATTTTCTAAGGCAGCAGGTGGTCAATTCGGCTCTGGTTGGGCATGGCTATGTGTGCACAAAGGTGGAAAAGTTGAAATTTGCTCAACTCCAAACCAAGATAATCCGTTAATGCCAGGTGTTGGTTGTGGAGGACATCCAATTTTAGGTTTAGATGTTTGGGAGCACGCATATTACTTAAATTACCAAAACAGAAGGCCAGATTACATTGATGCATTTTTTAATGTTATCAATTGGAACGAAGTTGAAAGACGTTATGCAGAGGCCAAATAAATAATACAAAATAGTTTAATAAAGAAATCCAGGTTGAAAGACTTGGATTTTTTTGTGAAAATTAATTGAATTTTGACTTCCTCAAAAATACAAAATGAAAAAAGGTGAACAGACGTTCACCTTTTTTGCCCCAAATCTACCATAAACTTAACCTACTTATGTTATGGTACGCCAAATATAGGTTTACATTAATTTAACCAATGCATTTTTTGGATAAACGACATATATATTAGTCTAAGCGTGGAAAGCGTGGACTTTTAGACTTCTATAAAGGAAGAAAACCAGTAAAAACACTATGATTTATTGTAATTGAAATTTTAACTTAATGGCATAAAAAAAGGTAAACATTGTTTACCTTTTTTTGCCCCAAATCTACCATGAACTTAACCTACTTATGTTATGGTATTACCAAAGTATGGGTAATTTGTTGAAACAGAAGTATAATGTCGACGAAATACATTTTTATCCGATAAAACGATCGTTTTTCTAGACTAAAGGTTTTTTAATAGGCTCGTTCTTTGTTTCCTTCAAAGAAATTTATAAAGGCTCTATTCACAACTCTGTTTCCACCAACAGTAGGATAGTTTCCTGTAAAATACCAGTCGCCTAAATTTTTAGGGCAGGCTTTATGCAAGTTTTCTACGGGTTGAAATATTATTTTAACTTCAGCATTAACGGATTCATCACTCAATAATTCAGCTATTTTATCAGAAATCTGCTCGTTTGTAAAATTATTATAGATTTCCTTCACATAGTTAACTACTTTCTTATCCTTTAGATCTACTTGCGATAAACATTTTTTATAGACCTCTTCCACAATATGGTACTGGTTACTATCTTTTAATAGTTCTAATGCGGCTCTAAACGCCACCAGGCTTTCTAGGTTTGCCATATCAATACCATAACAATCAGGATAACGAATTTGTGGTGCCGAAGAAACAACTACAATTTTTTTAGGTTGAAGTCTATCCATCATTTTAATGATGCTTTTTTTCAGGGTGGTTCCCCTTACAATACTATCATCAATAATCACGAGATTGTCCGATGGCTTAATTACTCCATAAGTAACATCGTAAACGTGAGCTACTAGGTCATCTCTACTACTATCTTCTGTAATAAAAGTTCTTAGTTTTACATCTTTGATGGCTATTTTTTCAATACGAGGACGTTCAGATAAAATCTCTGTAACACGTTCAGCAGATAATTTTCCGTTTCCATCTAAAATGGACTGGGTTTTCCGTTCATTTAGATGCTCTTCAACTGTATCAATCATGCCAAAGAAAGAGGTTTCTGCAGTATTTGGTATAAATGAAAACACCGTATTTTCTGTATCATTATCGATTGCCTCTAGTACTTTTGGCATTAATAACCTTCCGAGCTCTTTTCGTTCTTTATATATTTCCGCATCGCTGCCACGAGAAAAGTAGATGCGTTCAAAAGAACAAGCTTTTCGTTCTAAAGGTTCTAATATTTGTTTTATCTCAACAGAACCAGATTTTTTTGTAATGATGGCATGTCCAGGATCTAATTCTTGTACAGCTTCAAAAGGTACATTAAAGACTGTTTGTATTACAGGTCGTTCTGAAGCCACAACAACGATTTCGTCATCTTTGTAATAATAAGTGGGTCTTATGCCTGCAGGATCTCGCAAAACAAAAGAATCACCGTGACCCAATAAACCAGCCATTGCGTAACCTCCGTCCCAATTCTTGGCGGCTTTCCTAAGTATTTTAGCAACGTTTAAACGCTCTGCTATTAGAGGTGAACATTCGTTTTTATTATAGCCTTCCTTTTTTAGTTTTTTGTAAATTTTTGCAACAGCGTCATCTAAAAAATGTCCAATTTTTTCCATTACAGTAATGGTATCAGCTTTTTCTTTTGGATGCTGGCCAAGTTCTACCAAATTATCAAACAGCATATTAACATTGGTCATGTTAAAGTTACCTGCAACAATGAGATTTCTGTGCATCCAATTGTTTTGTCTCAAAAACGGATGAACACTTTCCACACTGTTTTTGCCAAAAGTTCCATAGCGAACATGCCCTAAAAACAATTCACCAATATATGGGATGTTTTTTTTCTGAAGCGCCACATCGTTTTGATATTCAGGATGGTTTGTTAACTCTTCATTAATGCGTTCATTAATCTGTGCAAAAATATCTTGAATAGGTTGTTGGGCAATAGAACGCACTCTACTGATATAACGCTCTCCAGGCTGTGTGTCTAACTTAATGCTAGCAAAACCGGCACCATCTTGGCCACGGTTATGCTGTTTTTCCATCATTAAGTACATTTTATTAACACCATAGAAGGCACTACCATATTTTTTCTTGTAGTAGTCTAATGGTTTTAAAAGTCTAATAAGTGCAATACCACACTCATGTTTTAATGCATCACTCATTTGTTGTGTTGTGCGTTTGTTTTAATCTTTTTTTCAGAAACAAAAAACGTGCCCAATTTAGAGCACGTTTTTTTATGTTAATTCTATATCAAATTGGGTTAGACTCTTAAATTGGTCTAAACGTTTATAAATATGTTCGTCTTTTAAATTTTGCATTCGTTCCGTGCCAAATTTTTCGACACAGAAAGAGGCTAATGTTGATCCATAAATAACTGCGGTTTTCATATTTTCAAAAGAATAATCTTCAGTTTTTGCTAAATAACCTGCAAAACCACCAGCAAAAGTATCACCAGCACCTGTTGGGTCAAAAACTTCTTCTAAGGGTAAAGCTGGCGCAAAGAACACATCATCTTTATGAAATAACAATGCTCCATGTTCTCCTTTTTTAATGACCACATATTTTGGTCCCATTTCATGAATTTTACGTGCAGCGACCACTAATGAATATTCGTCAGTTAATTGCCTAGCTTCTTCATCATTTATCGTAATCACATCAACATGCTTTATGGTATTGCGCAAATCTTCTAAGGCACAATCCATCCAAAAATTCATGGTGTCCAAGATAACCAATTTAGGTTTTTTGGTCATTTGGTTAAGTACACTCATTTGTGTTAAAGGATGTAAGTTACCGAGCATAACTACTTCGGCATCTTTGTAATCTTCAGGAACAACAGGGTTAAAGTGTTCTAAAACATTTAGTTCTGTGACCAAGGTATCGCGAGAATTCATATCGTTATGGTACTTACCACTCCAAAAGAAGGTTTTGCCATCTTTTACAATTTCAATGCCAGATACATCTATGTTTCTGTTAGACATTAGGTCTAAATATTTTTTGGGAAAATCACCACCAACTATAGAAACCACTGCAGAATCTACATTAAAATTAGAGGCTGCCAAACCAATAAAAGTGCCAGCACCACCAAGGATTTTGTCAGTTTTGCCAAAAGGCGTTTCAATAGCATCAAAAGCCACAGTACCAACAATCACTAATTTACCCATAATCACGTTTGAATTAAAGTGCAAATTTACGTAAAATATATTCCTTAAAAAACCATATTATTTTCTACCAAAATCCGCAGGAATTTCTCCCCAAGCCTTAGTTTCCCATTTTACGATGGTTGTAGAATAGTCGTTTGTTTTTAACCATTGCACAGCTCTGTCCACCAAATCATAAACAGGTTTGTTTTTGGCATTTCGCTGTAGCTTAGAGTTACATGTTTTTTTACGCACCCAACTCATTGCCGTTTTTGAGTCAGTGTACATAATGCGATTACTTTTGTGTTGTTTCAAAAACGCTAAGCCGTGTACTAAAGCCAAAAATTCACCAATATTATTCGTGCCTTGTTCAAAAGGGCCTTGTTTAAAGAGTTGTTTTTTTGTTTTGGTATCAACTCCTCTATATTCCATTTTACCTGGATTGCCACTTGAAGCCGCATCTACACTTATGGAGTTGTAATTGGGCTGCCCAATTTTTTTCAGTTCTGCATTAGAAAGTTGACTTATGAAAGATTTATTTTTACCTATATAAGTGGAATAGTTGCCTTTTAGTGCTTTTTTTGCGGCTTCGAGCGTTGTAAATGATTTGTACTGTGCTCCCTGAAAATCTTTTATTTGGGCCTTGCAGTCGTTCCAAGACTCAAAGACTCCTTTTTTGTGACCTTTCCAAACGGTGTAATATTTTTTATTTTTTTTGGGCATGAATTGATACGACTTACATTGATTCTTTTTGTGATTTCAAAATTTGATCCACCACATTAGGAAAATGTTCCATCTCCAACACATGAATTTTTTTGGCCACATCTTCAGCCGTATCTGTGGGTGAAACGTCACATTTTGCTTGAAAAACAACAGCACCTTCATCATAATTTTCATTCACATAATGAATTGTGATGCCAGTTTGGGTTTCTTTATTTACTACAACTGCTTCGTGTACAAATTTGCCGTACATCCCTTTTCCTCCATATTTAGGTAGTAAAGCAGGATGTATATTAATGACCTTATTTTCGAATTCTTTCAAAATAAATTCAGGAAATTTCCATAGAAAACCAGCTAATACAATAAGATCTGGTTTTGAGGCTTTTAAGATATTCAACACATCTTCAGATTTTGAAAACGCCACTCTATTAAATGACAATGCGCTGACATTCAATTTTTTGCAACGATCCAAAACTTTGGCATGAGGATTGTTAGTCAATACCTGAATAACAGACGCATTATCGCTGTTGTGAAAAAACTTAATTAAATTTTCAGCATTACTCCCACTTCCGGACGCAAAAATTACAATTCGTTTCATTATACTGCTATCAATGTTCAAATTATTCAAACAAAAAAAAGAATAATAATTAACAATTAGGGCAAAACCGAAATACTTATCTTTATTTTTACTAAATTAAAAGCACATTTTATTGG
>CAJXVG010000063.1 GCA_913061495.1 uncultured Winogradskyella sp. | reverse complement strand
TACGAGATCAGCCTCGGTCTCGTGGGCTCGGAGATGTGTATAAGAGACAGACGTAGTACAACACCAAAACGAAATAGAGTTTCCTTTTAAGCGCTATCAAATACAGCCTGTTTGGCGAGCAGACCGTCCACAAAAAGGACGTTTTAGAGAGTTCTTTCAGTGTGATGCAGATGTGGTAGGTTCACAATCTTTGTTTCAAGAAGTTGAGTTTGTGCAGTTGTACGATGCAGTTTTTTCAGCTTTAAAACTGGAAGGAGTAACCATTAAAATAAACAATCGTAAAATTTTGTCTGGTATTGCAGAAGTCATTGGTGCACAAGATAAACTTATAGACTTTACAGTAGCTTTAGATAAGCTAGACAAAATAGGAGAGGAGAAGGTGAAAGATGAAATGCGAAGCAAAGAGATATCAGAAGCTGGTATGGAAAAGCTTCAACCTTTATTTGGTTTAAAAGGTGATTTTGGTTCACAGATAGGAAGTCTAAAATCTATTTTAAATACTTCAGAAATTGGGCTAAAAGGAATTGAAGAATTGGAATTTATTAATACGGCAATTTCAAACTTAAAACTAAAAACTGCCAATTTACAACTCGATGTAACTTTGGCTCGAGGACTTAATTATTACACAGGTGCTATTTTTGAAGTTTCTGCACCAGAAGGTGTAAAAATGGGTTCCATTGGTGGAGGTGGTCGTTACGACGATTTAACAGGAATTTTTGGCTTAAAAAATATGAGTGGAGTAGGGATCAGTTTTGGTTTGGACAGAATTTATTTGGTTTTGGAAGAACTAAATTTATTTCCGGAAACTATTACAGAATCTACTAAAGTGTTATTCATTAACTTTGGTGAAACAGAAGCTATGGCTTGTTTAAAAGCTGTAACCAAATTAAGGGAAGCTGATGTTAAAGCAGAGCTATATCCTGATGCTGCCAAAATGAAAAAACAAATGAACCATGCCAACCGTAGAGATATTCCTTATGTGGTTTTGGTTGGTGAGGAAGAGTTAAAATCAGAAGTGTTCACCTTAAAGAATATGGCTTCTGGCGAGCAGCAAAAGTTAAATTTTGATGCACTTTTAGAAGTTCTAAAATAACTTTTTAAATTAAATTAAAATAAGAAGCCTTGATAAAATCAAGGCTTCTCTAGTTAAGGTTCAAGATTTGGGGCAATTTATTTCACTAATACTTTTTTAGATACTGAACCGCTTACAGTATAAAGTTTAATAATATAAGTACCAGTACTTAAATTCTTAACGTCATATTCAGAGTAACCGCTCTCTGAAATGTTATTAATGGTTGTTATGGATTGACCAAGTAGGTTAAACATTTCAATCGATTTTACTTCTATTGAATTAGGGTTAATTAGCACAATTTTTTCAATATCATTAGAATAGAGTATATCTATACCGTTGGCAATTTCCTCATCAATACCGAGAGTTTCTTGTTGTTCACTAAATGTCATCTCAAATCTGTTCAAGTACTCACCAGCATTTAAGAAAATTTCAAAATCACTATTTCTTAAATTATGATAGGTGTTCATTTCAATATCATGAATAAAAATATCTAAGCTTGATGGGACGTTTTCTAAAGCATCAATTGTTATGGTATTGATTCCATCATTTTCAGTTTTAATGCCTATAGGATATACGGTTGAACCCTCTGCTTCATTACTTGCCTGAATAATGTACTCACCGTTATCAATTACCCAAAACATATCATCCATTTGTTCCTCATTCATTTTGGCATCATAAGCCCAATCTACGTTTGGTGTGGTATTTTCATCAATCGTTAAAAGTAACTGCCGGTGAATAGTGTTGATTGAGTTAAAACCAATTCTGAATTTCATACGTGTGTCAGTGTCTTCAGAATCAAAGTTGTTTTGAGCAGAAGGGTTAGTCGATCTCACAAATACAGAACTACCTGCACTTTCTTTCTGAAATACACGTTGTCCATTATTAAAATTGATAGTACCTGAGTTTTCACCCACCACAAAGAATCCTTGACCAACCGGAATGTATCTTCCAGGTATCTTTGTAGGTGTTCCGCCTGTAGCAACATCTGGATCGTTTGTTCCGAGAGAAGCTGCGGCCACGGAACCAGAGAAATTATAGGTAGCATAACCACCTTGGTAATCTGCAAGGTTATGGGAGTTTCCGCCCCAATGCTCCCAAAAGTAGAGTGTACCGCTAATTAGTGGAGTTGAATCGGTACCACCATTAAAATCAAGTTCAGGACCATTATCCATTATAAACTGATTGGCATCTATTGCAGAAGGATACGGATTTCCAACCAGATAATCATTATTTTCATTAAGTATTAAATTAATATCTCCATTATTTGGCTTTCCGAGGAAAACATAATTTTGATCTGCGCTTATGGGACCTGTTCCTGGTCCTTTCATGGTAAAACCTTCACCAGCGTTTATAGTTCCGGTACGTCTCACATGTTGCCATGCGGAGTAGTCATCATCTGGTTGATTGGCAAATTTCCAAATCCAATAGTCAGCAATAGTGATTGGAGAACCGGCAGAACCGTTGTAGCCAGAAGACGTAAAGTTGATGCTACTTGTTCCATCAAATAGTACTTCGCCAACTGTATAGTGATTGTTGTTTGTTGTTTCGTTTATAGGACCCACGGGAGATGACCAGTAGTTATAAGTATAGATGTCTGCTGTACCTTGTTGATCGCGTTCTATTTTACCTTTACTTGTTTGGTCTAATTGACTATCATTACCTTGCACTAGTTGTGATTCACCTTCTAAATCAATTAAACCATCTAATTTTAAATACCATGATACATTTAGTTCTGAATCGTTAGTAACATGATATTCAATAGGGTTTAAACTACTATCTTCCTCATTGACAAATAAGCCTAAATGGCGTTGGGTGTCATTAAATGTTACATTATTATGTTCTACCTTAACAATAGACCAGTCATAAGCTATAACGTCATTACCATTAATACCAGCTGATGCAATGTTTACAGCATTTGGTAGTGAAACCCCTCCTTGTTGAGTTACAAAAGGCATTGGTGCTGATTGATAATCTATAACCTTAATGTTATATAGCTTGGCTCCGGTACCAGTATCAACTGATGGTGTTGTGAGATCATCGGTGACATCATCCTTGTAACTGTCTAAACGGAAATAGCGGATTAAATTAGTCCAAGGTAAGGTTGAGACGTCCCTTGGTATTTCTGTTCCTCTCACATTACCGTTGTTTTCAATTTCTTGATATACTAATTTTTGGAATTCGTCTTCGGTTAAAGCTTTATCAAATAATCTTACTTCATCTATGTGACCTTTGAAGAAATTTTGACTACTGGAGGCTCTTCTTGCAATAGTAAAGTTAGAAGTATCAGTAATTAAGTTTCCAGACTTTGAAGTATCGTTCACCAAACCTCCATTTACATATAGCGCTAGTGTATTATTACTGCTATTATAGGTTGCCCCTAGATGAATCCATTGATTAGTAGGTATGGGTGTACCGGAGTTTACGTTAGTACCAGTAGTTTCAACAAATAATCTATTGTCTGACAATAAACCTAAAAAGAAGTTGTTCTGTCCAAACAAAAAACGATCACCACTGCCAGTAGGATCAATTTTTACCCATCCCATTAAAGAAATTTCACTCCAGCCACTTGTAATTGAAACATCTTGAATATAATCGTTACGGCCGTCAAAATAAAGTTGTAATTTTTGATCTAAATCCCTTGGTGATCCAAAGACATTATCCTCAGTGTCGAATAAATCTAATATGCCATCTCCTTCAGCATCGTTAGTATCGTCTATAATGCCATCATTATTTGCATCTAAATTTGCATATAGGGTATGCGAAATATCAAAAGTACCAGAACTATCATTGTAGTTGTCTATATAATCTGGCGTTCCGTCAGAATCTGAATCTAATACATAATATAGACTACCTGTGCCTTGGTTGGTATTACCGTATGCTGTTGCCATTGTAGTACCACTAAGGTAATCGTATATATCTAATATTCCGTCTGTGAAGAATTCACTTGTACCATCGGAATTAAAGTCTTTTTCTCTAACAAGATCTGTGTCGGGACCATCGCCAACACCGTCACCAGTTATATCACCATCGCCATTTTGATAATTAGGATTTCCTGAGTTTCCTGCACCAGATTCATCAACATCAAAAATTGAATCGTTATCACTATCTAAATCGAGAAAATTGGGTGTTCCATCAGAATCTGAGTCTAAAGGTGAAAGTCCTTCTGCTGCATCATGCATACCGTTTCCATTGTTGTCCACCCAAGTGTCAATTATGGCTTTACCATTACTAATGGTACCTAAACCAGCCTCTACAACATCTGGTATTCCATCATTGTCACTATCGAGGTCAAATATATCAGCGACTCCATCACCATCTGTGTCACACAGTGTTTGGGTTATTTCAATATCGTCCATAGCTAAATCGTTACCCAGACCACCTAATTGGTTATTGTAAAAATATACGTTAAATTCACTAACAGGAAATGTTAAGTCTGCTGTGTAATTGTACCAATCTCCAGCTAAATTACCAGCTGTAGTTGGTGCAACATCTCCAGTTGTAATAGAAGCGAGTACATTATCGTTTACATCTCTAAACTCAACAAGAATATCAGGACGTAATCTATTTGCAACATCTGGTGCATCTGACCTATCTAAATTTAAGACCCAAAAACTATAAGTTACAGGGACGTTAGGTAAAGCTCCAGTAATACTTGCCGTATAAAATATTCCAGGATCTAAAGCCGCGTTGAACATTGCCATTCTACCGTTGGTGTCTCCAGGTGTATGATCTTCTCCCAAATACCAGAAATCATCTGCCCAAGAGGAAACTTCATCTATAGGAGTGTCGTTAACTCCATCTCCATTAGCCACTTTGTAATAAACGGTATATTTTCCGTCACCAAGATCAGGGTTACCACCACAACTACCTGTACCATCTTCGTAGCAATAGGTTGTAATGGCATCATAAGTCGTATTAATTCCTGTTCTGTCCGTACCTGTTCCAAAGGTTTCATTTAAAAATTTATAATTGCTTGTTACAGATATGCCAGAATTTTTACAAGCTAACTCTTCAATAGAATCTTGAATTCCATCGTTGTCATCATCTATATCAATATTATCAAAGACACCATCACCATCACTATCAAAAAAACTAGTAGTCGCTTCTGCTTGAATTAAAAAGTTAAATGTAGCTTCATCAGGATCATTATTTGAAATATTTATTGTAGCGGTTGCTATACCTATGGATAAAGAGTTAAACTGAACTGAAAATGTTGTATTATCACCTTTTGCTACTGGTGTGGAATATGGTGTACCTACAATTGAAAAATCGGTTGTGTTTGATAGGCTTATACCAGAAATATTAAGAGATGTTGTACCAGTATTATTGACTGTAAATGTTCTGGTCATTGTTGTGCCAAGTGCAGCTGAGCCATAATCAGTGTTGTCAATAGAAAAAGGAGTTGTATCTTCATCAAAAATTTCTATTGCATTACTTTCTAAACCAATTTCGGGAACCGGATCATGCCCTCTAAGAACAATATTATCTAAAAACACGTCTCTATTGTTATCGTTATCGAAGCCCTCTATTCTAAACTTTGCATTAGACGTAAAAATATATGAATTAATGTCTATGGTATGGGTTTCAGAATAATTTACATTATTGTTGTGGGAGTTGTTTCTAATTATTTCTGCTATGGTTTGCCAAGTTGCACCACCATCGTTTGAATATTGTATTTCAAATTTAGCATTCCATCGATAACTTCTTAGTCTAAAATCTAATGTTAATGAAACTGATCCATAAGGTGTAAGATCCACCACACTAGATTCAATAGAGGATATGTCTCCGTCATTATCTTGAATATTTACTACTTGTGTGGCGTTTAGTGGGTTGCTAGCTGCCAAAAATGCATCTGCACCTCCACTTGTCCAGTTTCCCCAGTCAGTATTAAAATTATCAGATAATATTACGGTTTGAGATAGAGATAAAGTACTATAAAGAAATATAGCAAATAGCAATACCTTGTTGAAAAAAGTAGATTTAACTATCATAATAGGTTAGTTTAGATTTGGGTCTAAGCAATATAATTACGTAAAAGTAATCTAAGTGGTTTTAAATTTATCTTTTAACGAGTTTACTACTACCTATAACAGTATTTGTGACATCTAATAGATTTACAAAATATACTCCTTTAGATAATATGTCTGTTTTTATATAATCATTGATATTTACGTTAGTTTTTGATTTTATTAACCTCCCTTGCATATCTATAATATTAACATGGGCAATATTTTGCAATGAATTTTTATTAAATTGAATTTTAAAACCACTATTGGCTGGATTGGGATATAGCCTAAATTCATTTTTGGCAAATACTGTTGTTCCTAAAACTTCTCCACTATACTGGATTTTCATCACTACTCCAGGGTTTTGGATTGATACACTTGAAGTTCCTGAGGGACCTGAAGTACCACCAGAATTATCTGTTATAGCGTAAATTGTGATTCCATCAGGATCTATTGCAATATCTCTATACCTATCATTTGATGAATGAAATTCTTCATAAACAGAGTCATCTAACAAATCTGGATTACCATCTATGCCGTCACCATTAGAGTTTAACTTAACTCTGAAAATAGTTCCTTTTTTTAGAGAGGGTATTAAGAGTGAAGTTCCCCAATTTGGAATTGAGCCACCTTCATATATATCTATACTAGATGGTGCAACTGTTGGCCAGGACAACCATCCTCCAGAAGGTTCTGAAGTTGTGGTACTACCATAAGTACCGATAGGCCCTAAAAAGTCAGTTGGAGCTCCAGATTCAGAAGGATAAGAATCGTATTCTTCCATTGAGGTAACACCTGGTGCACAATTGTGGTCACTAAAACCATTACCTGTGCATCCGCCTGGTGTTGATGACCAATTACAATAAGCATAACCATAATTGTCATACCCTCCTGCAATTTCTGGCCAGCCATAGTTTTTCCCCGATTCGAGAATATTTATTTCGTCATCTGTTTTCCCACCATGTTCAGATGAATAAAACTTTCCGTTAGACCCAAAGACAATACCTTGTGGATTCCTATGACCATAGCTGAATACATGGCTTTGGGTGCCATTTAAAGTAGGATTGTCAGAAGGAACAGATCCATCCAAATTTAATCTTAATATTTTACCTTTGTATGCACTATAATCCGTAGGTGATGTTGGTAAATCTTGAGACCGTATGGGATTGCATGCGTTAACAAATTGATTTGCTCCTTGATCTCCAATAGAATAATATAATTTCATATCTGGCCCAATCACTAATTTTCCTGAGTTATGATCATTACTAGCATCTAAACCATCAATTATAGTAGTTGCTGAAGAAGGATCTAGAATTTGTGATGAGCTATTATATTGGTAACGTTCAACAATAAGTTTACGATCTACATCATCATCTGTATTGTCATTATTATCATCCGCCGGATTAACATCATAGGTATAGGCTATGTATATATAATTGTTTGTAGCATTTATATTAGTGTACAGGTCTGGATGTATAGCTATACCCATTAATCCATCTTGTCCTTTAGATTGATGTATTATAGATGTTAAGTCTAACAAAGTTGATTTGTTGCCTGTATCCTTATCTATTGATACAACTTTTTTTCCTTTTCGTTCTGTAATCCAAAGCTTATTATCTGGACCATAAACAATAGTGTTTGGATAGTCTAAGGCATTATTTTCTGTAATATTAGATACTGTCCATTCACTATTATTTGTTATAGGATTTTGACATAAACACAAAGTGTATATAAATAGAAAAACTATGAGTAATATTTGTTTCATTGTTGGTTGATTTGGGAGTAAAAATTTTAATCATCTAATAATTAGAGGTAAACATAGTTAAAATTTTTTATATAATCTACAAAGTGATAGATTTTATCGATGAAATACATTATTTTAATTTGGGTATTATTTGTTTTAAACAGAAAAGTCTTAATAAAGTTAAGGTTTTTGATCTAGTTAAAATTTGAGGATTTGAAAAAAAAATGATAAAAGCATAGTGTATCACTGATTAATAGTGTAGAATTGGAGGCATTGCATTTATAACTTAGTTCTGGAGTGTTTTCTAAAATAAATTGAATTACCCCATTAATTTAGAGTATAAGGTACAAATCTAATAATCATAAGATAACCGTCTATCATATTGAGCATATTTTGTTTAAAATTTAAGCCACCTTCAGTAGTGGGCATTAATTCATAGGTATGGTCTAGAGGTCACCCATTATATTTTTATAAGTGCGCATACAATGATATGAAAAAATTTTTACTGAGACATTGCTCAGCAGAGATATAGAGAGGTAGAATTTTAGTTGTTTTGCGGTTCTAGATATAATTTTTCCTGTCTCAAAACCACTCGAATTGATGATAAAACTAATTTTTTTCTAATAATGAATAATAGGTAAATCCAACTAAGTTTGGCCTGCGTAGTGTATGGTTGAATAGCTATTTATAGAATTTGTTAATCCATCACTTTGTTTTTAAATTCTTTGATGTTTTCTATGGCTTTACCCTTTACCAGCCAAGATAAGCCGAAGGCTAGTATAGCAATGGTTTCGAAAATATAGACGTAATAATTGTTTAGTAAAAAGTTGATTTCTAAATTTTCTAAAATGATTCCTATTATTAATAGTGCCACTGAAATAAAAACAATGTTGCCACAACTACGATAAATTTTATTGTACTTTTTTTTGTTGCCTCTAGTAAATTTATATTTAGACATCCAGCCCATACAAAGAATAAATATACCTGCACTTATTAAATGAATGGTACTTAAGATTTTTTCGTTGTGACCAAAAAGCGGCAATTGACTATTATTGCATAATACTTCTATTGTTGGACTATTACTCCCTATACATACCGTGGGAATAAAGACTACCACCATAGCTGCGAAGCCACCGATATTGGTTAAAAAATCGTCACTGATCTGTTCTGTTTCACTATCTTTTTTATAGCCTTTGTAAGAAATTAAGAAGAGACCAAAGGCGGATAATATAATTATAAAAATTAAGGAGGATAACGTGGAGTAGTAGTAATGACTTATGGAAGCCAAAATTTCTTGCTTGACAATTGGTAAAATAATTGGTAGTGATATGCCTAGTGTACCAATAAGCTTTCTAATTCTGTAATCGGAAGGTTGAAGGTCTTGTAAAGGCATATCATAAATATAGTCTATTGAATATAATTGTAATGGTTATACTTCCTCTATAACAAAAAAACCATCATTTCCTTGGGATTGGTATAAGGGCATAAAAATACAAGCATCCCACACACTATTTATATTTTTGCCATTAAGGTTAGCAAGGTGTTCTCCTTTTTTAATGGGTTGAAAATTCTCAAATCCTTCTTGCATTTTAAAATCATCATCTTCTTTTAGACCAAAACGATGCAATATTTTAAATGTTTTTTGTGGCGGAGTTCCTTTTCTGGTTTTTAGAACGGCATCTGGTGTATCTAAAAGATCATCGAAGTTTAAATTACATGCTTTTTCTAGTGCTATCCAAATAATGCCTTCGTGGTGAGCTTCGCTTTCAACACTGTTATGTTGCCCAGCTTCTAAAGTAAACCCGGTTAATCCTTTGCTACTTAAATAGCCGTCTGTAGTACCTTGGACAATATCTGAAAAACCTCTTATGATATGAATAGGAAATTGGTGTGCCCAAGTATCATTATCACCAACTTCTTGTACTGAAATATAGGGAAGACTATCTGAAGAGGTAGTGTGGCAATCTATAAAATAACGGTTGGTGTGTTCTTTTTCATTAAGTGTTTCCAATATTCTTATGACCTCAAACATTTCTTTTTTTTCGGTACTATCTGTAACATTATTTTGAATGTTATGGCTTGTCCAAGTTCTGTTTAAGTCTTCATCTATATAACGAACCTTATTGTTTAATGCAGTTTTGTTTGCTATAATTCCGACGAATGTTCCTTCAATTAAGGGTTGCTCTGTATTTAATGTTTTAAATATCTTTTCTAGTGCTCTTACACCACTGGGTTCATTGCCGTGTACGGCAGCAGTAATAAATAATAGTGGTCCTTTTTTATTGCTAGTGTATGTTCCTATAACGCGTTCTTTATCGTTGAGGTCTTTCATGTAAATTTTCTAATAAGTTAATAATATATATGGCTTGTATTTGTTAACTAACTATTGCCTGTTAATCCATAGTTGCCAATACTTTGTTGGAAAGCTTGTTTTTATAAAGTTTTTTATATTCAATTTTTCGCTCAATGGCCTTTATTACAGTTGTTGTAAAATTTGGCAGCCCAATTGACTCACAGTAATCTAAACCTCCTGGGCTAAGTACATTTATTTCAATCAGCTTGTCGTCTACCACATCTAAACCCACAAAGAACAGCCCATCTTTAATGAGTTTAGGCGCAGTAACTTCAACGATTTTTTGCATTTCTTTGGTGTATTTAGCCTTTTTGGCTTTAGCTCCTAGAGCTAAATTACTTCTAAACTCATTTTTATCACTATTTACTCTTCTTATGACTGCTTTTTGACCATCCTCTTCCAAAACTTTGCCATTCATTAAAATAATACGTACGTCTCCTTTTGAAACTTCGGGCAGAAATTCTTGAGCAATTACATAGCCTTGACTACTTAGGGCTTCAAATATCTGATTTAAGTTCTTCTTGTCTTTATCAATAAGATATACGTCTTGTCCACCAGAACCTTCCAAGGGCTTCAATACCATTTTTTTGCCTACTTCTTCCCAAAACTTTAATAAATCATCCATATCTCTAGTCACCAAGCTATCTGGTTTAATGCTGGAGGGCAGCTCTTCAAAATAAAGTTTATCTATGTAGGCATGAGACATGGCAAAAGCATCGTTGAGCACCAATACACTTTCTTGTTGTATCATACGTGCAAAAGCAATTCCACTGTGTTCTGCCCATTGACGATCGTCGGCTTCTTCTGTAGGGTTGTTTCTTAGAAAAAGCACATCTAAGTCATTGCTTGTAATTACTTTTCTTTTGCGGTTGTCTTCTTGTACTTGAGTCCAGAATCCTTCAGCATTTTCGTATTCCAAGTTTTTTTTAACTCGTTTACAACGTAAGCTCATTGGAGCATTGTGATGAAAAACAAAATCTCCTACACTCATAACATATAGTGTGTGGCCTCTTTCATGCGCTTTTTCCATTAGTACTACAGATGTGCCTACGGGTTCGTTTTTAATATCGCTTATTACAAAACAGATGTTCATAGTTATATCATTTTTGATAAGGGCAAGCCCTTTTTTAGTTTGTTAATTCTTTTGTTGAAATTTTTATGTTCTAAATAACGAGGTGATAATTTTGGTGGAATTACAAGGCCTCGATCTGAAAGATCTTGAATTACATTTACATGTTTTAGCGCAAACTTACCTCTTAGTAATGGTTGTAATTCTCCGCCATCAGTTAAGTAGTTCCGCAGGCGTACCAATCCTTTTAGGTAGATTATGTCTTTAAGAAATCCACCGCCTTGAAACATTCTGGAAGTTATATTAAAGGCACGCTCCTTGGTAAAATCGTATTGAGAATATAGCTTGAAAAACATTTGATGGAAATCAGCTCCATTTAATAAAGCTTCTCCTGCTACCACACGACCTGCCAAAATACGAAGTCTGTTACCTGAGAGTCCGCCACACAAATATTCACTTAATACTGCAATCCCTTCTTGCAATGCATCGTAATTAGCGAGGCCAGATGCCATCTGTGTTAAAGGCTGCTGTGTACCGTTGTAATAGGTGAGGGCATGCGTACCGATTTCGTGTTGAATAAGTGCTTTTGCACCTTTTTTACTCATGGTATAGTCTGAAGGTAAATACAGTTCTCCCTTTGAAACCATCATTACATTTACATCATCTCTAATATGAACTTTACATCCAAAATTAGCGTCTTGACCTCTAAAATATTCAAACTCTTTTTTAGCTAATTCACCAAACTGTAAACTAGTGATATGTTCGTGTTTTTCTTTTTCGTGGTCTTCATTAATATTTTGAAGTATAAGTTCTGCTTCAGCCAATACATTTTTGTCTAACCCTTTATACAACCGAATACTACTGTGGAAAAAATTCTTTGAACCACGCTCTTTTAACATGGTGAGTTCATGATCTATTTCTTCTCGTTTTTCATCAAATAAATAAGATATTGCAGGATCATCAATTTCGTCAATCCTCAGGTTATACAGTTTTCTCTTTAAAATATCAGGATCTACAGGAAGTAACCTATAATGGTACCTGTCTAATTTTTTAAAATGAGATTCAAAAAATTGGCTACGTAATGCTTGGATGTTAACCGGAGCAACAAGTAATAAAAATTGATAGCTCGTCTCAATTTGGGTAAGTTGCCTATCTATTTTAAAAACTTCTTCATGGATTGTACGTTTACCTAAGGCATTGTAATTTGCTAGGGATGATGTGGTTTGTACCCTAACAAATTCAAAAACGGCTCTTTGTATAGCTTTGATAAATTGCACTTTAAAGTCCCTAAAATAAACAGGGTAAATAGTGCCTTGTTCATCACGGTAAACTGGTGGTACTTCTAGCCCAATAAGTGTTGCGCCACATTCTTTTATGGCTAAAATATCCAACAAGGGCTTTTCGTCTGAAAATTGACGCTCTTTAGTTTGCTCAATACTAACATCCAAGTGTACATTGTATTGTCTTGACTTAATCTTCAACAACTCGTCTTTAAGTACTTTTAAAGACACAGGGAGTTTATGGGATGGCCCTTTTATTACAAATTCTTTACTGGTTTGAGACCCTGTAAAAATTTCGACGATTATGAAGGAACCAAATTTAGCAGCCATTAATGCTGTAAGATCTTGTATAAATTTTTTATAGTATTCAAATTCTTGTGTCCCTATTATTAAATAAGATGCACCACCACGCACTAATCGCTTAGTAGCAGTTTCATTTGGGTTGTAACGATAAATAAGTAAAGAAGGAACATCGTGCTCTAAAAAAAGATTGCCTCCATGTGGTAACGAAGTTACTGTTCTTTCTCCTTTTGAAAGTTTTGGAATAAGTTTTTCTACGTTTGGTGCTGTTTCGTTAGATTGCACAGTGGTTGACATGATTTTTATTGGATTGATTCTTAAAAAAATTAAGATAAAAAAAAACAATGGCTCTTGCGTGGTTTTTTAGGTATGTTTAACAAGAAGAACAGGTTTTTTTGATTTTATATAATAATGTTTAGAGGTCTATAAGATAGAGCGTTTTAATGTTACTTGTATTAACAATAGAAAAGGGATTGTTTATTTAAATTTTTCAACACCTTGTAGGATTTTATCTGATATTTCCGAGTTTGTAGAACCATGAATAACTGATACATCTCCCGTTGATTCTAATACCACGGCTTTAATAGAATCTAAATCTTTAACGTTGGCTGTTCTTATTCTTGCAATTAAATCATCTTCGCTAATATTAGCGGTTGCGAGATTCTTATGTAAAATCTTTCCATTTAAAACGAGTAGTTTTGGTTTGTTTGTTAATATTGAACGCATAAACTTAGACTTTCGCATTAGAAATGACAATGCAAATTGAACGGCAACAATAAGAAATAAACTTATGGCACCTTTTAATATAGAGTGATTATTGTTTAATACAATTGTTGCAATGACTGAACCAATAGCAATAGTTGAAGCAAAATCAATACTGGTAATTTTTGCAAAGGTCATTAATCCGAAGATACGTGTGACTGCTAAAATCACTATGAATATAGTAATTAACGTTACAACTGTTTTTAAAATTCCGTTTATGTCTTCTGCTATCCAATTTGCCATTATATTTTAATTTTTTAAAAAAGGACATTTCCATTCACTAGAATTATTTCTACCTGAATATTGTATAGCTTCACTAGCTTTTCCAAAATCCTTTAATACAGGGTTTACTGATCCATTTTTCTCAATTTCTCTTTGCCGAATGTGATTTTTTATCTTTTGATAAAGCCCACGTTTTCTTAATTGCTCAAATTGCCAATGAAGATGTAAGACCAAAACCGGGTATTTTGTTTGTCTTGCAGTTCTAGAGCTTTTTGGATGCATACCTACAATGTAAAATGCTTTACCTTGTATGCTAAAACTAAAATTACAATTTTCAGTGTTTTTTGATACTGAATAATCCCATGGCTCTTTGTCGTAAAGGTTTACAAATCTAAGAAGTTCCCACATGGCATTCTCAAAGTCCTCTTCAGAATTAAACTTTTCATCAGGGAATACGGCAAAATATGATTTAAAATAGTCATCTTCAAAATCATAATTTTCTATGAATTCACCGATGTTTTTTAATAGCTTTTGTGCTGTAAGTGAAGATTCCATTTTTGAATAGATATCAAACTCAATATTTTTTTGTCTAGCTAAAATTTGTGCCATTATACAAGGATGGTCTTGATCTAAGATAAACCTTTGAAGATCTTTCTTAATTCTATATTTTTTCTGTCTCTTATACACATCTCCGAGCCCACGAGACCGAG
>CAJXVG010000062.1 GCA_913061495.1 uncultured Winogradskyella sp. | reverse complement strand
GTCGTCGGCAGCGTCAGATGTGTATAAGAGACAGCTTGCTGTGTACCTCCACCACCAAAAGATGAAGATAAACCTCCGCCTTTAGGGTTTTGTACCATAATCACTACGACTAATAAGAAAGCCACTATTACGATTAATATCAAAAAGATTACAAATGTACTCATGTTTATGTATTATTATTTTCTTTTAATTCTTCTACTGCTTTAATTTGGTCTGCAAAGAAACCACTTTTTTCTGGATATTTCAAACTTAAAATTTTATAAGATTGAATAGCTTTTTTATAATTTTTTTGCTCCAAGTAAATTCGCGCCAAAGTCTCTGTCATCAAGCTATCTGACATGTCATCATCGTTATTTACTAGCTTTGGTTTTGGCTGGTTTGTTACTGGTTTTATCTTTGGGTTTTCGCTAATAAAACGGTCAATAAGCTCTAATTTATTTGCAATTGGAGGAGATTTAGCTTCATTGCTTATTTCAGATTTTTTTGGTGCGGATTCTTTTTGAGGCTTATTTTCTTCACGAATTATAGGTTTAAAATTTGTGATTTTTAACCATTCAGAGAAAGAATGATTTTCTGATTTGTCAAAATCCAATGGTTCTCCTATTTTCAACTTCTTTTCTGGAGTAATGTTTTTAACATCCACAGCAATAATGGAATCTTCAATATTTGAAGACTTGCTCTTTATTTTTATTTGTTGTTGAATGGGTTTTACCTCAAATAACTCAGGGTCCAAAACACCTTCTGTGGCTTTTATGTGTTCCTTTAAAGCTTCATCAATAGTAACGCTTTTATTCACAGAAATATCATCCATATCATGGACTTCAATTGATTTTATTGTATCAGAATTCTGCTTAATTTGAAGTGATATTTCATTTTGATTAAATACATCTGAAGTTATATAATCAAATAAGACGCTACGGTCTGAAGTATGTGCAGCTGTTACTTTTAATGCATTATTGTACCTGTAACTTTCCTTTTGTTTTAGTCCTTTTAAGTAAAGTGCATGTAATACTTGAGCGTACGGATACTCATTGATTTTTGAAAAAAGCGCATCGGTTTGTGATGCTGTAACCGCTTCAGGATGTTGTAGCAAATATGTGAGTTCTTTGTGCTGCATTACTTACCAATTGGCTAAAGATGCATTAAAAATATCTTGAGTTATTCGTTCAAATATAACTTCAAAAGCCTCGTCTTTTATGGCGCCAACCAATTGTGCGTTTGCGGGATAATCATAAAAAAACGAAAAACGTTGCTCAAAATCTTTTTCTTCCTCTAAGGTGTTAAAATAACGCACATTTACACTAATGGTTAATCTGTTTTGTGCGGCTGTGTTTTGTGCAGTTGCCGTCATAGGAGCAATTCTATATTCGGTGATTTCGCCTTCAAAAATCAAATCTCCACCAGAAGTGGTAAGGTTGAGGTTAGTTTGGTTTACAATTAAATCTTGTAATTCATTGGTAAATAGAATGTCTAAACCAGGTTCTACTAAATCTGCATTATTTTGAAATACATTAACCTGAAACGATTTGGCGTCACCAGTATCTGCACCAGTAAATGAATAAATGCCACAGCTAGTAAGTGCTGTGAGGATTATAAAAAGACAACTATATTTTAATAACTTCATTCTAAGGGTGTGTTTTATGGTTTAACGCAAATATTACAAATCGTATTGCTTTATTTTTCTGTAAAGAGTGCGCTCGCTTATCCCTAATTCTTCAGCAGCTAATTTTCGCTTACCATTATGGCGCTCCAATGATTTTTTAATTAACTCTAATTCCTTGTCTTGTAAAGAAAGGGTTTCTTCTTCCTCAATTTCTTCAGCGAAATGGTATTTATCTTCAGTTTCAGTTATTGCAGACTCTTTCTTTTCCACATGTTCCGGAATAGAAAGTACTTCTAAATCTTCAATAGCGCTTTCGTAATCATCATCTTTATCATCATCTCCATATATTTTTTGAATTAAGCGCTCATTATCTTTTTGTACATCCGATTCAGTGCCGTTTTTCATCAATTCCATAGTGAGTTTTTTTAGGTCATTGAGATCACTTTTCATGTCAAATAACACTTTGTATAATATCTCACGTTCACTGCTAAAATCACTTTCGGATTTAGAGTTATTTACAACAGCCGGAAGATTGCTGCCAGTATCAGGCAGGTAATTTTTTAATGTTAAGCCATTGATGGTTCTGTTTTGCTCTAAAACAGAGATTTGCTCGGCTACATTTCGTAACTGGCGAATATTGCCATTAAACCGGTACTTTAAAAGTAGGCTAATTGCCTCGTCGGTTAATTTAACCGTTGGCATTTTATATTTTAAGGCGAAGTCACTCGCAAATTTTCTGAATAATAAATGAATATCTTCCTTTCTCTCTCGGAGTGGTGGAATATTAATTTCCACAGTACTCAATCGATAATATAAGTCTTCACGGAATTTTTCTTTTTTAATCGCTTCAAACATATTAACATTGGTTGCGGCAACAATTCTTACGTTTGTTTTCTGCACTTTACTTGAGCCAACTTTTATAAACTCGCCATTTTCTAAAACCCTAAGAAGTCTTACTTGCGTTGTTAAAGGTAATTCACCCACTTCATCTAAGAAAATGGTACCACCATCAGCAACTTCAAAATAACCATTTCTGGTTTGAGTTGCGCCTGTAAACGCACCTTTTTCGTGACCAAATAATTCACTATCAATAGTGCCTTCTGGTATCGCACCACAGTTTACTGCTATATACTTGCCATGTTTTCTGTGTGATAGTTGATGTATAATTTTAGGAATACTTTCTTTACCAACTCCACTTTCACCAGTTACTAAAACTGAAATGTCAGTTGGAGAAACCTGAATGGCTTTTTCTATAGCACGATTGAGCTTAGGATCATTTCCTATAATTCCGAAGCGTTGTTTTATGGCTTGTATTGATTCCATTTTTAATTAATGTCAATAATTTAATTGTTTTTTGAATACCCAACAGCTTTACCAATAAGTGTTGCGCTTGTACAATCGGTTACATTTACCCTCACTAAATCACCAATTTTATAATTTTCCTTAGGAAAAACAGCAACAGTATTTTCAGAAGTTCTGCCAGACCATTGCAAATCAGATTTTTTAGACTCTTTTTCAATCAAGACTTCAATCTCTTTATTTAAAAGTTCATTGGTTCTGAGAGCGCTATGCTCACGCTGTAATTGCACAATTTCAGCTAAACGACGCTTTTTTGTTTCTTCAGGTACATCGTCTTCTATTTTACGACCAGCCATTGTTCCTGGTCTTTCAGAATACATGTACATATAACCAAAGTTATACTTTACACGGTCCATTAAGCTTAAAGTGTCTTTGTGATCTTGTTCGGTTTCTGTTGGGAAGCCAGCAATTAAATCCTGACTGATGGCGCAACCTGGTAATATACTTCTAATATTATCTATTAGTGTAAAATATTCTTCTCTTGTATGCAGACGATTCATTGCTTTTAAAACGCGATCACTTCCGCTTTGAACCGGTAAATGAATATGGTTGCAAATATTCTCATATTTTGCCATGGTTTTAATAACGTCTAAGGTTAAATCTTGAGGATTGGAGGTTGAAAACCTTATACGCATTTTTGGTTGTGCTTTGGCGCACATTTCTAATAGGTTGGCAAAGTTAACTGCCGTAGCTTTTTGGAGATCTGAAGCTTTTTCAAAATCTTTTTTCAATCCTCCACCATACCATAAGTAACTATCTACGTTTTGTCCTAAAAGTGTAATTTCTTTATAGCCTTTATTCCATAAATCATTAACTTCTTCAATAATACTTTGTGGATCTCTACTGCGTTCCCTACCTCTTGTAAATGGGACAACGCAAAACGTACACATGTTGTCACATCCTCTGGTAATGGACACAAACGCTGTAACACCATTGGTGTTTAAACGTACTGGCGATATATCTCCATAGGTTTCTTCTTTAGAGAGGATAACGTTTATGGCATCCCTCCCTTCATCAACTTCTTCTAAAAGATTTGGTAAATCTTTGTAAGCATCTGGTCCAACAACTAAATCAACAATTTTTTCTTCTTCTAAAAATTTATTTTTTAAACGTTCTGCCATACAACCCAAAACACCAACTTTCATTTTTGGATTAATACGCTTTACTGCATTATATTTTTCGAGACGTTTTCTAACCGTTTGCTCAGCTTTATCTCTAATAGAGCAGGTGTTTACTAAAACCAAATCGGCATCCTCAAGGCTTTGGGTAGTATTAAAACCTTGCTCAGTTAAAATAGAGGCTACAATTTCGCTATCACTAAAATTCATAGCACAGCCATAACTTTCAATAAAAAGTTTTTTATTATTACCTTCTTTTTTATTTAACACCAAGGTTTGCCCTTGTTTACTCTCGTCTATTATTTTCTCCATAAATCTCAGTAAGCTATATGCGAAACTTTCAGTTTTACTTGCGCGTCAATAAGCATGCAAAGATACTATTATTTTATGCTAGTGACAAAGTGGCAGATAGAGATTTATTTAAACTTTAACGCTAATTGAAAACAGAAATAGATATTATTGCTTTTAAAACATCTTTTTAGGATTATTTGTATCTTAGAATAAATAAACAATTATGAAATCACTGAAATTAATAGTTTTATTCCTTTTGTCATTTTCCTGTAGTAATGACGATGATAACAACAATATTGAATCTTCATGCGATTTTGATGTTATTATTGACGAGCAGTGGTTTGAAGAACCATCACCAAGTGCTTACACAATAACTAATGCTGAAATAAATGACATTTGTTTAGAAATTACAATAGGCTCAAGTGGTTGTGATGGTAGTACATGGGAAACAATTTTAGTTTCAGATTTGCCTGTTGAAGCTGGTGGAACAGGAGGTTCTGCACTTAGTTTAAAACTTACCAACCTAGAAATCTGTGATGCTTATTTTACCAGAACCTTTAGTTTTGATTTATCTATTATCTCAGAAGGAAACACAAATACAGTTTTTGGTTTAGAAGGCTGGGAAGGCACTTTGGAGATTTCTAATCAATGATGTTTTTTAAGTTATAAAGAACTTGTAGTTGTCTAAGCTTTCTTTGTTTTAGTTACGTTATAAAGCACGATAAAATGTATGGTATTTAAGACCAAATTAGGTTTGTATCTTAATTTTGATATACATTTGTAACTTCAAAAAAATAAAGAATGCCGAAAAACCTAGTTATAGTTGAGTCGCCAGCCAAAGCAAAAACCATCGAAAAATTTTTAGGAAAGGATTATAAAGTAGAGTCCAGTTTTGGACATATTGCTGATTTGCCTTCTAAAGAATTAGGTGTTGATGTAGAGGGAGATTTCAAGCCTAAATACCAAGTTTCAAAAGATAAAAAGGACGTCGTTAAAAAGCTCAAGGATTTAGCGAAAAAAGCAGAAATGGTTTGGCTAGCAAGTGATGAGGATAGAGAAGGAGAAGCAATTGCTTGGCACTTGGCAGAAACATTAGATTTAGATAAAAATAAAACAAAACGTATTGTCTTTTCTGAGATAACGAAGAAAGCTATAAATAAGGCGATTGAAAACCCAAGAAGCATCGATTATAATCTAGTAGATGCGCAACAGGCAAGACGTGTTTTAGATCGTATTGTTGGTTATGAATTGTCACCAGTATTATGGAGAAAAGTTAAAGGAGGCTTATCTGCAGGACGTGTGCAATCTGTTTCTGTACGTTTAATTGTTGAGCGCGAACGAGATATACAAGAGTTTGAGGCAAAAGCTTCATATAGAGTAGATGCTGAGTTTAAGACAGAGGATGGTAATTCTTTCAAAGCTAAACTTCCTAAGAATTTTAATTCAGAAAAAGAAGCACTCGATTTCTTAAACGCAAACATAAAAGCAACTTACCAAGTTGCCGATTTACAGAAAAAACCAGCAAAGAAATCACCTGCACCACCTTTTACAACATCGACATTACAACAAGAAGCCTCACGTAAATTGGGCTTTTCAGTAAGTAGAACGATGAGCAATGCACAGCGTTTATACGAATCTGGTCTTATTACTTATATGAGAACAGATAGTGTAAATCTTTCAGATGAAGCAAAAAAAGGGGCACAAAAAGAAATAGAATCTGCTTACGGAGAAAAATATAGTAAGTCAAGAAACTATAAAGGCAAATCCAAAGGTGCACAAGAAGCACACGAAGCGATTAGACCAACCGAATTTGCAAACCATACTGTAAAAGCAGAACGCGACCAAGCAAGATTATATGATTTAATCTGGAAACGATCTATCGCATCACAAATGAGCGATGCCAATTTAGAGCGGACCAATCTTAAAATACAGATCAATGCTTCAAAAAAGGTTGAAGAACAATTTACAGCCAATGGAGAAATTATAACATTTGATGGGTTCTTAAAAGTTTATCTTGAAGGTACAGATGATGAAGATACAGAACAAGATGGCATATTACCAGATTTACAAATTGGGGAAGAACTTCAAAATAAGTTTATAACCGCAACCGAGCGTTTTACAAGGCCACCTGCAAGATTTACTGAAGCTTCTTTAGTGAAGCGATTAGAGGAACTGGGTATTGGTCGTCCGTCAACTTACGCACCAACAATTTCTACCATTCAAAATAGAAATTATATTGAAAAAGGAACACACGAGGGTGACGAAAGAAAATACAAACAGTTAACACTTCAAGAAGATAAAGTAAACGATAAAACTTTAACTGAGACTACAGGTTCTGCTAAAGGTAAGCTGGTGCCTACTGATATAGGTATGATTGTTACAGACTTTTTGGTCAATCATTTTGAAAGTATTTTAGATTACAACTTTACTGCAAGAGTAGAGGAGAGCTTTGATGATATAGCAGAAGGGAAAGAAGATTGGCGAGCCATGATGAAGGACTTCTATAAAGGATTTCATCCACAGGTTGAAGATGTTCAGGAAAATGCAGAACGAGAATCGGGTGAGCGTTTATTAGGAAAAGATCCAAAAACAGGTAAGCAGGTCATTGTCCGTTTGGGTAAATTTGGACCATTGGTACAACTAGGTAGTCCTGATGATGAAGAGACTCCACAATATGCAAGCTTAGCACCAGACCAACAATTAAACTCCATTACTTATGAAGAGGCGATGGATTTATTTAAATTACCAAAAGAGCTAGGTCACTATAAAGATGAAAAAGTTGAGGTGAACAATGGACGTTTTGGGCCTTATGTAAAATTTGGTAAAAAATACGTATCCCTTCCAAAAGGTGTAGACCCTTTAAGCGTGGAGATGGATGAGGCTTTAGTGTATATTAAGGAGAAGGAAAAAGCAGATGCTCCTATATATATGTATAAAGATTTAGAAGTAACTAAAGGCAAAGGACGTTTTGGACCATTTATAAAATGGAACAACATGTTTATAAATGTCAATAAAAAATACGATTGGGATAATTTATCTGAAGAAGACATTGTAACTTTGATCGAAGATAAAATCCAAAAAGAAAAGGATAAAATTATCCATAATTGGGAAGATGAGGGCATACGTGTTGAGAAAGCAAGGTGGAAGAGGCACAACGTTATTAAAGGAAAGCAAAAAGTGGAGCTGGCAAAAACGGTAGATGTTACTGATATGACGCTAGACGAAGCAAAAGCAATCCTTGAAAAAAATGCACCTAAAAAGAAAGCCAAGAAGAAAGCAACCAAGAAAAAAACAACCTCCAAAAAGAAGTAATTAAATATGAATTTTAATTTTCTTACGCCTGTTTCAGATGCTGTTTTAGCTCACAATGAGCTAATGACGCAACAAGCGCTAGGAAAAAAAATTAAGATTCATTCAAAGCAAAACGGAATTCCCGATTTAGACGGAGTTCAGATTGCTATTATCGGAGTTCAAGAAAACAGAAACGATGTCAATTATATGGGCACAGCCCTTAATTTTGACACCATCAGAAAAACATTCTATACGCTATTCCCAGGAAATTGGAATACTAGCATTGCAGATTTAGGAGATATAGAACCTGGTGAAACTGTAGAAGATACTTATTTCGCCATACGTACTGCAATTTCTGTGTTGTATGAAAAAGATATAATACCGATTATTCTTGGAGGCAGTCAAGATTTGACTTACGCAAATTATCGCGCTTATGATAATTTACAGCCAATGGTGAATATTGTTAGCGTAGATACAAATTTTGATTTAGGTGATGCTAATCTTCCAATTAAAAACAATAGTTATATAGGTAAACTAATTGTTGAAGAACCATACAACTTGTTTAATTATACGACAATTGGTTACCAGACCTATTTTAATTCACAAGAAGAAATAGATCTTATAGAAAAATTATATTTTGAAGCTTATCGTTTAGGTGAGGTTTCTGCAAACATAAACTCTGTAGAACCACTTATGCGTGATGCACATATTGTTTCGGTAGACCTGAAATCGATTAGATCTTCAGAAGTGAGTGAAAGTCAAAAATTTTCGCCAAATGGATTTTCAGGAAAAGAAATCTGTTCAATCAGTAGATATGCAGGTATCAGTAATAAGGTATCTTCTTTTGGGATATATGAATATCAAAATTCAAAAAAAGATAGTGCAACAACAATGTTGATTTCACAAATAATTTGGTATTTTATAGAAGGAGTCAATTGCCGTGTTAAGGATGATGATTTCACGAACGAAACATATTTCCAAAAATACAATGTCCTGGTTGAAGACGATGAGCTTATTTTTTACAAAAGCTTAAAAACCGGGCGTTGGTGGATTGAAATTCCTTTTTTACCAAACGTTAATAATAAATTAAAAAAGCATACGTTATTACCATGCATGCATGCCGATTATCTGCATGCTACAAAGGGAGAGCTTCCCGAGCGTTGGTACAAGGCTTACAGAAAGAATAGTTTTTAAATAAATGCTTCGTTAGGGTTAGAAAAAGTGCTAATCGACGAAATACTCTTTTTAAAGGATGAAATGCAAAAAAATATCGAAAAAAGTTGTTTTTTCGGAAATATATAAATATGTTTACGACCTTAAATTTTTAAGGACGACTAATTTAACCTCGAGTTACTATGAATATTAAAAAATTTGTTTTACTAACCGCTGTATTTACGATGGTTGCCAGTTGTAACTCTGGGGACCGTGGACAATTAGTAGGTGTCAAAGGAAAGAAATGGCACCCTGAAAAACCTTATGGTATGACATTAGTACCAGGAGGAGCCTTTATTATGGGTAAATCTGATGATGATTTAGCAGGTGTGCAAGATGCACCAACTAAAACAGCAACAGTACGCGCATTTTATATGGATGAAACAGAGATAACGAATAGTGAGTATCGTCAATTCGTAGAATGGGTAAGAGATTCCATCTTAAGGCTGAAATTAGCTGAAATGGCTGATCTTGAAAGTAAGACTCCAGGTAACGGTGATATCGGCGAGTTTGCTTATATAGATTCTGATCCTAATAATTTAAATGCTTACGAAAGCTATATGATTAATACTTATGGTAACGATCAAAGAAAAATTAATAGAGATGTAGAATTATATTTTGATACTTCTGAATATCCTGATGAATTATACGCTGAGGTCATGGACGGAATGTATTTGCCATTAGAGGAATCTTATAACGGTCAAAGAACTTGGGATGTAAACCAGTTTAAGTTCCAATACAGTTATATGGATATTCAAAAGGCAGCTAAAGACAGAAGTTTGAAGCGTTCTGAAGTAGTTACACAAGAAGAAGTGATGATATATCCAGATACCACGGCTTGGATAAGAGACTTTGCTTATTCTTATAATGAACCAATGCATAATGATTATTTTTGGCATGATGCTTATGGAGATTATCCTGTAGTTGGTGTGTCGTGGAAACAAGCACAGGCGTTTTGCCAATGGAGAACTATATATCACAACGGCTATCAAAAAAGCAAAGGGAGTCAACCTGTAAATGTGTATAGATTACCATCTGAAGCTGAATGGGAGTATGCGGCTCGTGGTGGCTTGCAAGGAGCATCATATCCTTGGGGAGGACCTTATACAAAAAATGATAGAGGATGTTTCATGGCAAACTTTAAGCCATTAAGAGGTGATTATGCTGCAGATATGGCACTTTATACCGTAGAAGCAGATGCTTACGACCCTAACGATTTTAACTTATATAATATGGCTGGTAACGTTTCAGAATGGGTAAACGCCTCTTACGATCCAGCATCTTATGAATATGCCTCAACAATTAATCCTAACGTTAACGATCCCCAAAACGCACGTAAAGTAGTAAGAGGTGGTTCTTGGAAAGATGTTGCTTACTTCTTACAAGTGAGTTCAAGGGATTACGAATATGCAGATTCAGCACGAAGTTACATTGGTTTTAGAACGGTTCAAGATTACATGGGAACTGAAGTTACAGCTAATGCAGCAACAAATTAAATTATTAAAATAAACAAACAACTCAAACTAAATTAACCTACTTAAGTTATTTATCCATTAACTTAAAAAACTTAAACTAAAAAAAAATTATGGCACAAAAAGGTAAACTTTCATCTATGAATTTCGTTTACGGAATCGGAGCAGCAATCGTAATCATTGGAGCATTATTTAAAATCCAACACTGGCCTTACGGTTCACTTATCCTTACAATAGGTATGGTGGTAGAAGCAATCGTATTTACGGTTTCAGCTTTTGAAAGACAACAAAATGATTTAGACTGGTCTTTAGTATATCCTGAATTAGCGGGAGGACAAACTATAGGTGGAAAAAAGAAAAAAGAAGAACCAAAAGATGCAGAAGGTCTTTTATCTAAGAAATTAGACAATATGTTAAAAGAGGCTAAAATCGATGGAGCGCTTATGGCGAGCTTAGGTGATAGCATCAAAAACTTTGAAGGAGCAGCAAAAGGAATTTCTCCAACGGTAGATTCTATGGCCGCTCAGAAGAAGTATAGTGAAGAAATGTCATTGGCAGCAGCACAAATGGAGTCTTTAAATAGTCTTTACAAAGTGCAAATGGAAAGTGCAAATCGTCAAGCAGCAATTAACGAAGAAGCTGTAGAGAATGCTACCAAATTAAAAGAACAAATGCAGTCTTTAGCATCTAATCTATCATCATTAAATGGTGTTTACGGAGGAATGTTATCTGCAATGAACAAGAATTAATTAGTTTTTAAATAACTATAATTAAATTAATTAACACTTTTAAAAACGAATTATAATGGCAGGAGGAAAATTATCTGCAAGGCAGAAAATGATTAACTTGATGTACCTCGTATTTATTGCAATGATTGCAATGACGATGTCTAAAGAGGTATTATCAGCATTTGGATTGATGAACGCTAAGTTTGTCCGTGCAAATGAATTGGCAGCAACATCCAACACCAAGATGTTGAGTGGGTTGGAAATGAAAGCAGAAGAAAAACCAGAAGAGTTTAGGGTTGCTTCTAATAACGCAAAAAAAATAAGTACTATTTCTGATGACTTCTTTAAATATATAGAGTCTCAAAAAGCTATGATTCTCGAAAAAGGAAACTTCGAGAGAGAAGAAAATGGAGAGCTTCCATCTGAAAAAATGGACAAAGGTGACTTCTTAGATGAATATTGGTTCACTGGAGATCGTTTGACCAAAGAAGGAGAGGCTTTCATGGAACGATTAAATAAGTATAAAGCTGATATTAAGGCAGTTTTAGGAAATGATGTGAAATACCAAATTGCTGTTGATAATTTTGAAGGTAGATTTAATACAGATGAGGTTACTAACAATGATGGTAAAGAACAAAAATGGTTAGATTACCATTTTCAAGGTTTCCCTGCTATTGCATCTTATACTAAGTTAACTGCAATGCAGAATGATGTTAAAGCTACAGAAACCAATATGTATAACCTTTTCTTAGGAAATACTTTAGATGATGCTGTTTCTTTAAAGAACTATACAGCAATTGTGGTACCAGACAAGAATGCTTTCTTTGCTGGTGAAAAATTTACAGGTAAAGTAGTATTGGGTAAATATGCTAATGTAACACCAACTAAACTTAGTGTAGGTGGTGATAATTTAGATTTATCTAGAGAAGGTGCTATTGATTCAACTGGTGCAGCTCGTATTGAGTTTACAGTTGGTAGTGTTGGCGAACATGATGTACAAGGTCAATTTACTTTTTTAGAAGATGGTAAAGAATTACCAATTGATTTTCAAGGACAGTATGTTGTGGTACCAAGGCCAAATGCAGCAACAATTTCAGCTGATAAAATGAATGTAGTTTATCGTGGTGTTACAAACCCAATGACCATTTCTTTTGCAGGAGTGCCAGACAATAAGGTAAGTGCAAGTGCTGCGGGTTTAAAACCAATTAGTGGAAGCGGTAAATACGAAATGCGTCCAGGATCAGGTAGAGAAGTTACAATAAACGTAACTGGTACACTAGATGATGGATCAAGAGTTAGCGATAAAAAGACGTTTAGAATTAAAGATTTACCTAAACCTTTAGGTGCTTATAACGGTCAAGAAAGTGGTGCTAAATTACCAAGAAACAATGTGGAAATTGGTAGATTAACAGCTGATTTCGGTGATGATTTCGACTTTAAATTACCATTAAATGTACAGTCATTTACATTTAAAGTTCCAGGAAAACCATCTGTAAACGTTAACGGTAATCGTTTAAACTCAGCAGCTAAAAATGCATTGAGAGCAGCTAAACGTGGAGATATAGTACAATTTATAAATATCAAGGCTAAGGCGCCAAATAACCCAATTAAAATTAAAACTGTTACAGCGGTTTCAATTGAATTGGCTAACTAAAGAATAAAATTATTAGTTATAACAACGTTATAAAAGCAATAAGGTCTCAAATTTAATACAATAACAAAATGAAATTAAAGCAATTATTATTGATCTTTGTAGGAAGCATAGCCGTAAGTGGACTATTTGCTCAGGCAAATATTCTAAATGCTAAGATTCCTGAAGAGATTGGAGTTAAAACAGAAGCACAGTTGCTTTTAGATAACGACGAGCCTTTAGAATATGGTTATGTTGATGATAGAGACATATTGTATTCTAAGATGACTTGGGAAAACGTAGTCTTAGATGAGCGTGTAAACTTCCCACTTTATTTCCCTGTTGATGTTAATAACATTAGCAAGGATAGAAAGCCACTTTATAATGTTCTTATAGAGAATATTAGAGATGGCATGATTCCAACAGTTTACAGTGATTCTTATTTTAGAAATGAGTTATCCCAAAAGGATTTAGAAGCATCTTTGCAGAAAGTAGATACACTTGATATAGGTTTCGATCAATTTAATGCTGATGGCTATATTGATCCTGAATATATTACTAAGCGTAACATTGAGGCTTATGATATTAAATCTTATTTAATCAAAGGACTTTGGTATTTTGATAAGCGTCAAGGTGAATTAAAGTATCGTATATTAGGTATTGCTCCGGCAGCACCAGATGTTAACTTTATTGATTCTGATGATGAGGCTAACAAAGTGCCAATCCCTATGTTCTGGGTGTTTTTCCCAGAGATAAGAGATATTCTGCACGAAGCAAAATCATTTAATGATAAAAACAGTGCTGTACCAATCTCTTTTGATCATTTGTTAAACAGTAGACGTTTTAGTGGACTAATCTACAAAGAAGAAAATGTCTATGGCGATAGAGAGGTTAAAGAGTATGTAGCAGAAAACGCATTGATGCAACTCTTGGAGTCTGAACGTATTAAAGACAAAATCAGAAATTTTGAACAAGATATGTGGAGCTATTAATTAGTTTTCAATATAGAAATAAAGCGCTCACCTTTGGTGGGCGTTTTTTTATTCATATTATTCCAAAATAGGCAGAAATCTTTTTAATAATTTCGTGTACATGAAACAAGTTGATTATATAATAGTAGGATGCGGTTTGGCGAGCATAGCTTTTTGTGAGCAATTAGAAGCGGCGAAGAAAACTTATATTGTGTTTGATGATACTTCCCAAAGATCATCTCTTGTTGCAGCCGGACTCTATAATCCCGTTATATTAAAACGATTTACTGAAGTTTGGAAAGCCAAGGAACAACTTGAAATGGCTATTCCTGTTTATTCTAACATTGAGAAAAAACTTAATGTAAAAATCGATTATAAGCTCAGAATATTACGTCTATTTAATTCAATTGAAGAACAAAATAAGTGGTTCACCGCCTCAGATAAACCTAATTTAGAACCATATTTATCAACTCGATTAGTAAAAAACAATAACAATTGTATTTCTGCGGAGTATGGTTATGGAGAAGTGCTTCATACAGGTAGATTAGATACTGAAACTTTGATTAAAAGTTATAAAAACTATTTATCTGAAGAAAATAAGTTTATTGAAGAAACATTTGAATATGACGATATTCAATTTCAAAATAACTTAGTTCAATATAGAGATATTACTGCTAAACAAATTGTATTTGCTGAAGGTTTTGGAGTTAAGCAGAACCCGTTTTTTAAAGATATTCCGTTAAATGGTAACAAAGGAGAAATATTAACCATCAAAGCCCCAAAATTAAAAATTGATTATGTTATTAAATCTTCTGTTTTTATAATTCCACTAGGAAATGATTTATACAATGTTGGTTC
>CAJXVG010000061.1 GCA_913061495.1 uncultured Winogradskyella sp. | reverse complement strand
TAAGAGACAGGTCCATATAGTTCTTTTATTCTTATTTATCGTTAAAATTTAAGTGTTTCAAAAAATCTTAATTGGATTATTGAATTACTGAGTTTATTTTAGGGTGACATAATTTTTCCTTTAAAAATCATATCAAAAAAAAGGCATAAAATTTTTAAAATTTTACGCCTTAAAGATACTAATATTTTTAGACACCTCTTAACTGTAGAATTCTTTTACAAAATCATCGTAAGTGATTTCTTTTATCTTAAGATTTGCTTCTGTTTTATATAGGTTTAATAACTTCTGACTCATTAATTGTTCAGATAAACGTTTCACCTCTTCTTGATTAGATAAAATGCGTGCTGCTATATCATCTAATTCTTTTTCTGAAGGATTCATTTGTCCAAACTGTGCCATCTGCCCTTTAATCATTTCATTGGCAAAAGCTTTTAATTCTTCAAACTGAACTTGCAAATTATGTTCTGTGATTAATTTACCCTCTATTAATTGGTAGCGCATGCTTTTTTCAGACTTATCATATTCTTCCTTTGCCTGATCTTCTGTCATTGGTTCTTCGCCTGCAGTTTGCATCCACTTTTTTAAAAAGCTCGCTGGTAAATCAAACTTGGTACTTTCTACCAAATATTCAGTAACGTCATTCAACAATTTTTGATCGCTTTGTTGTATAAACTGTTTTTCTGAATCCTCTTTGATCTTTTCTTTAAGTTCAGTTACAGAAGTTACATTTCCTTTGCCAAATAACTTATCAAACAAATCCTGATCCAAGTCAGCCAACTCTCTTTTGTTGATTTCTTTAATTTCAAAATCCACTGCAATATCCAAACCATGAGCATCGTCATGAGATACTTTTAAAAATGTCATTAAATCATGGTCGTCATTAAAAAGTCCTTTGGTTTTTAACGTAATTACATCACCAACTTTAGCACCAATAAATTTCTTTGGATTTGTTTTTCCTTTTAATTTATCTAATGTTAGTGTTGCTTCGTTCTCAATCTCTTTTTCTTCATTTTTGAAAACGCCTGTAATTTCAGAATCTTTTTCAACTTCATTTTGAGAAACTATTTTACCATATTGCTTCTGTAGATGCTTTACCTGATTGTCAACCATCTTATCATCTGCAACAATATTGTAATGTGTAATTGCTTTTTTGCCTTTTAGCTTCACGTCAAATTCTGGCGCTAAACCCAATTCAAACTCAAAAGAAAATGCATCTGCATCCCAGTTTAAATCGTCTTGTGCTTTTGGCAACGGATTTCCTAAAACGTCTAATTTTTCTTCTGTTAGATATTTACCAAGCGCATCTTGCAATAATTTGTTTACCTCATCTACCAAGACTGCTTTTCCGTACTGCTTCTTAACCATACCCATTGGTACTTGTCCTTTTCTAAAACCAGGAATGTTGGCAGATTTACGGTAATCTGAAAGGATTTTCTCTACTTTATCGCTATAATCTTCTTTTGCGATATCTACCTTAACAACTGCGTTTAACGCGTCTATGTTTTCTCTTGTAATATTCATTTATTCTTGAAACTAAAATTGGGCTGCAAAAATACAATATTTTTCACAACCCAACAACAGTTTTAAACGTTTGATTTTTAGCTACTTTTTATCCTCCTTGAATATGGATTGAAGCAACCATTGCAGTATGGATAACAGTACACTAAATAGCAATGCTGTCCAGAAATTAGCAACACCAAATCCATCAATAAGTTTATCTGCCAAAAGAATAATCAGTGCGTTTATCACTAAAAGGAAAAGCCCTAAAGTAACCACAGTAATTGGCAATGTTAATACCACCAAAATGGGTTTTACCAATAGGTTAAGAATTGCCAATACAATAGCTACAATAATTGCACCTAAGTAACCATCTACAGTTACACCATTTAAAATATGTGCTAAAACGAAAACAGCTAAAGCGTTTATTAAAAGTCTAATTATAAGATTCATGATATTTTGTTTAAAATTAAATTTAAGATAAAAATTCTATAACAGCATCATAAAAATCATCAGGATTCTCAGCATGCAACCAATGGCCTGCATTGGCAATAGTTTTTATTTCTGAGTTAGGGAAGTGTCTATGTATTATAGTTTCATCGGACTCACCTATATATTTGGATTTATCACCACGAAGAAATAAAGTCGACTTATCAAAAGTTGAATGGTTTGGCAATGCTTCACCAACTTCAGAAACGCTGGCTTTTAAGGCTTCTAAATTCATGCGCAACGCTAATTTTCCTTTTTCAACCCAATATAGGTTTTTGAGCAAAAACAATCGGGTTCCTGTATCTGGAACATAATTTGCAAGTGCTTTTTCTGCTTTACCTCTACTTTTAATTTTTGAAAAATCTAAATAACTTAAACCTTCTAAAATATCTTCGTGATGTGCAGGATAATATCGAGGTGAAATATCTGCAACGATTAATTGTTTTAAATATTCAGGGTATTTCGTTGCAAATAGCATTGCTGTTTTTCCACCCATGGAATGACCCATTAAGACCATATTTCTAAGATTTTTTTCATCACAATATGCTTTTAAATCTTCTGCCATTACATCATAATCAAAATCATCAGAGTGAAAGCTACGACCATGGTTACGCTGATCTACCAGATGCACTTCAAAATTAGATTCCGAAAATTGTTTGCCTAATGTTTTCCAATTATCACCCATGCCTAAAAAGCCATGTAAAATAATGAATGGTTTTCCCTCTCCTATTATATTTGAATGTAAAATCATTTGTTTGAATTATTGAATGACATCTCGAATTTGTTTGGTGTGACAGTAATTTGAAACTATTTCAATCTGTGCAAATACATTTGTATTACATTTTCGACACCTAGATAAAGACTTTCTGAAATCAATGCGTGACCAATGGACACTTCTAAAAGTCCTGTGATATTTTCCTTAAAGAATTTAATATTATCTAGCGATAGATCGTGGCCAGCATTTATACCAATATCGAGCGCATTTGCCAGACCTGCGCATTCCATATAAGGTTTAATGGCATCTTTATTCCCTAATGCATATTGGTGCGCGAAAACTTCAGTGTAAAGCTCAATTCTATCTGTTCCTGTGGCTTTTGCACCTTCTACTTGTTGCAATTCTGGGTCTACAAAAATTGAAGTTCTAATACCATTTTTTTTAAATTCCTGAATCACTTCAACCAAAAAACCCTTATGTTTCAAAGTATCCCAACCAGCATTAGAGGTAATGGCATCTTCTGCATCTGGCACCAAAGTAACTTGTGTGGGTTTTATTTCTAAAACCATATCCACAAATTTTGGGATTGGATTGCCCTCAATATTATATTCTGTGTAAACTTCTGGCTTTAAATCGTAAGCATCTTTATACCTAATGTGGCGCTCATCTGGTCTTGGGTGAATAGTGACACCTTCAGCTCCAAAACGCTGAACATCTTTTGCAAATTGAACAACATTTGGCACATCTCCTCCTCTACTGTTTCTTAACGTTGCAATCTTATTGATGTTAACACTTAACTTTGTCATTTTTCAAGGTTTTGAATCACAAAAATACGAATAGGAGCACGCTTTTTGTGGTTATTTTTGATTAATTTGCAAGACATTCAAAACCCAATTATGCAGTTACAGGATTTAGTAATAAATGACATACAACCTTTAAAACTCACCGATAAAATTAGTGATGCACAGTTGCTTTTTAATCAACTGACGTATTCCCATATTCCTATTTTGAACGAAAAAATATACATTGGCTGTATTTCTGAAAATGATGCACATTGCTTTGAAAAAGCGAACATCATTAAAGACTGTAACTATGCCATTGAAGGTTTCTTTGTAAGACCTGCTACAAATTGGCTGGATGTGCTTGAAGCTTTTGCACAAAATGACTCTAACATTATGCCAATTCTTGATAGAAACAATCAGTATTTAGGGTATTATGAGTTAAATGACATTATTCACCTTTTTAATGAAACACCATTTTTCTCAGAGCCAGGTGGAACATTAATTATTGAAAAAGGCATGCACGATTATTCGTTTAGCGAAATTAGCCAGATTGTAGAATCCAATGACGCAAAGCTTTTGGGAGCTTTTATTTCTAAAATGGATGGAGATGTGGTTCGTATTACCATTAAAATTGGTAATGCCAGTTTAAATGAAGTTATTCAAACGTTTAGACGCTATAGTTACAACATTATTTCTGGTCATGAAGAAGACACGTATATTGAAAGTTTGAAGGATCGCTCGCAATATTTGGATAAATACCTAAATATGTAGCGATGAAAATAGCAATTTACGGTCAGAATTACGCCAAGGAAACCACACAAAACGCTTTCAATGTTCTTTTGAAAGTTTTACAAAACGCCAAAGCAAATATATATGTTGAAGCTGATTTTTTGGAACAACAACGTGTTTCTGGTGAAAATCATTCTAAAATAAAAAACTTCAGTGAATTAGATTCTAGCTTCGATTTATTAATAAGTATTGGTGGTGATGGTACTATTTTAAGAGCCATAACCTATGTAAGGGATTTGGGCATTCCCATTGTTGGTATAAATACCGGAAGATTGGGCTTTTTGGCCACAATACAAACAGATGAAATTGAAAATGCTATTAACCAAGTTTTAAAAGGTCATTATAAAATCTCAGAACGTTCGTTGCTTAGTGTTGAAACCGACCCAAATAATAAAGATCTTACTAAAACCAATTTTGCACTTAATGAAATTACGGTTAGCAGAAAGAACACCACTTCTATGATTACAGTTTCAACCCATCTTGATGGAGAATATTTAACATCATATTGGGCAGATGGCTTAATTCTTTCCACACCCACAGGTTCTACGGGTTATTCAATGAGTTGTGGTGGACCTGTAATAGCTCCAGATGCCAAGAATTTTGTATTAACTCCCATTGCTCCACATAACTTAAGTGCGCGACCATTGGTAATACCAGATAAAACTTCAGTACAATTAAAGGTAGAAGGAAGAGAAGACCAGTTTTTAATGTCGTTGGATTCTAGAATTGTAACACTACCCAACACTACTACAGTTACAATTAACAAAGCTGATTTTGTTATTAAAATGGTAGTTCTTTTAGATGAAACCTTTTTAGATACCCTCAGAAAAAAATTACTTTGGGGAGAAGATCGCCGTAATTGAACCTCAAGTATGCAATAAATACACTATAAAGCTGTTTATCAGTTAGACAATTTCTATCAAATTGTTAAACCCAATTCATAATTGTTATATTTGCAAACTTTCAAAGATTTATGAGGTATTTATTCCTACTTGCATTAAGTATTTTTGTTACCCAAACTGCTAAAGCTCAAATTTATGAGGTTGGCATTTTTGCTGGCGGAAGTAACTTTATAGGTGATGTTGGTGCAACTAACTACATATCTCCAAATCAAGCTGCTATTGGAGCTATTTTTAAATGGAACAGAAGTCCAAGACATTCATTTAGGGCTACGGTTATCTTTTCAGATTTAGAAGGCATTGATAGAGATTCGGACGATCCAAGACGTGTGCAACGAGATTATAGTTTTAATACAAGTATTGTAGAAATTTCAGCAGGCATGGAGTTTACTTTTTTGGATTTCGACCTACATACTAATGGTTTTAAAGGTACACCATATTTATATTCAGGAATATCCGTCGCAAATCATGATAATTATTTTTTTGCCCCAAATGGAGAATATACATCAGAAGACGCAAGCAGTTGGGCCTATGGCATACCAATGGTATTAGGCTACAAGCAACGTATTGGCAATCATTTAATTTTAGCGGGAGAAATTGGTGCACGTTATACATTTTCAGATGAATTGGACGGAAGTGTTCCAGATGCAGAGTTTAGGGAACAGTTTAGTTTTGGTAATACTAATAGTAATGATTGGTATGTATTTTCAGGAATTACCTTAACTTACACCTTTGGAAGACGACCTTGTTATTGTAATTTTTAAATGAGCTTAAAAGAACAAATAAATAAAAACAAACTTCCCAACCATGTAGCAATTATTATGGATGGAAATGGTCGTTGGGCCAAGCAAAAAGGATTGGTTAGGGTTATTGGGCACGAAAACGGGACTAAATCAGTAAGAGAAACTGTGGAAGCAAGTGCCGAGTTAGGCATTAAAAACCTAACGCTTTATGCCTTTTCTACAGAAAACTGGAACAGACCAAAATTAGAAGTGCAAACTTTAATGAAACTATTGGTAAAATCCCTTAAAAAAGAAATTAAGACACTACAAGACAACAATATTAAATTGGCTGCTATAGGATGTTTAAAGGATTTGCCAAAAAAAGCACAACAAGAGCTCCAAGACGTTATTGAAAAAACCAAGAATAATGAGAATATGACATTGACCTTGGCATTAAGCTATGGTTCCCGTGAAGAAATTGTTAATGTCATTAAAGAATTATCACTTAAAGTTAAAAATAATATAATTTCGCGCGAAAGTATTGATGAATCAATTATAAATAAGCATCTTTACACGCAAAATTTACCAGATGTGGACTTGTTAATCCGTACAAGTGGAGAGCAACGCATCAGTAACTTTATGCTATGGCAAATAGCATACGCTGAACTATATTTTACTGATATTTTATGGCCAGATTTTAAAAAGGAAAATCTACATGAGGCAATCATAGATTATCAAAACAGAGAACGACGATTTGGAAAAACAAGCGAACAACTTACCTAATACAAAAGTCTTGAAGACATACATCAAACTTTTTTTTACCGTACTATTTTTTACTATTTCATTTAATGCCAGCGCACAAATAGCGGATGGTAAAAAATATTTAATCAATGAAATAAGAGTTACCGGAAACACCAACTTTAGCGAACAAACTATTATTGCATATTCTAAACTTAGAAAAGGTGAAGAAGTGCAAATTGGAGGTGAAAAAATTGCTAACGCAGTTAAGACCCTATGGAAATCAAATCTCTTTAGTAGTATTGATATTTATGTGGTAAATATTGATGGCAGCACAGCTGATTTGGAAATCAACCTATCTGATTTACCAGAATTGAAAGATTTGACCATAGAAGGTGTGAAAAAAGGTAAGAAAGAGGAAATCATAAACGAAAATGACCTTAAACCCGGAACAAAAGTTACTGAAAACCTTTTAGCTACCACAAAAAACTACCTTACAAATAAATACAAGAAGAAAGGTTTTTTAAACACTAAAGTAAACATTGTTACCACTCAGGTTATAGATTCCGTGGAAAAGGAACGTGTGGACATGTTGGTGAAAATTGACAAGGGTGAAAAAGTAAAAATCAAAAAAATTAATTTTGAAGGCAATGAAAAAATAAAGGACAAAAAGCTTCGTAAAGCAATGAAAAACACGAAGCAAAAAAACTTTCTTCGCTTTTTGAAACGTTCAAAATACATAGAAGAAGATTACAAAACAGACCTTGTTAGTGTTATTGACAAATACAAAGAAAATGGCTACAGAGATGCCAGAATCATTTCAGACTCTATCATTTATATTGATGATAAAAATATAAGTCTAAACATTGAAATAGAGGAAGGCGAAAAGTATACTTTTGGTAACATTTCCTTTGTGGGAAACACCGTTTACACAGACCAATATTTAGCAAGTATTTTAAAGCTAAAAAAAGGGGACACCTATAATGGTGTTGAGTTACGTGAGCGTATCGCCAATACTAAAAATCCAGATGCAAACGATTTAACCAATACTTACCAAAATTATGGTTATATGTTTTCTACGATCAATCCTGTAGAAGTTAGTGCAGATGGTAATGTCATAGATATGGAAATCCGTATTTCTGAAGGAAAGCCTGCTTATTACAATAAAGTAACTGTTGTAGGTAACGATGTAACTAACGATAATGTAATTTACAGGGAATTAAGAACAAGACCAGGTGAGCTGTACAGAAAATCTGAGATCATCAGAACTATGCGAGAATTAGGCCAGTTAGGTTTCTTTGATGCCCAACAATTAACACCAAATGTTAAGAACCCAAATCCGGTTGACGGAACATTAGATATTGAATACGAAGTAGTAGAACAAGGATCTAGTCAAATTCAACTACAAGGTGGTTATGGAGGAGGAGGTTTTATTGGTACGTTAGGATTGTCCTTTAACAACTTTGCCATAAAAGACATATTCAATAAAGATGCCTATAAACCTGTTCCTAGAGGAGATGGACAAAGCTTAGCTTTAAGATTACAGGCTAGTCAGTTTTTCCAAACCTATAGCTTTTCTTTTAGTGAACCATGGTTAGGTGGTAAAAAACCTTATCAACTTTCAACATCAATATCACATTCAAGGCAGTTTTTGTTTAATCCACAAACACGTAGAGCTGATAAAAGCAGAAGATTTAATATTACAGGCTTAACAGTTGGTCTATCAACAAGATTAACAAAACCAGATAACTACTTCTTATTGTCTCAAGCAGTGAGTTATCAACATTACGATCTTCAAAATTACAACACAGGTTTATTTACATTTGGTGATGGTACATCTAACAACTTATCATACACTATAGGCTTGAGTAGAAACAACCTTTATATAGATCCAATTTATCCAACTGGAGGGTCTAGCTTTTCAGTTTCAGCAAAATTTTCTTTTCCATATTCTTTAGTGAACGGAGTAGATTATGAGGCTTTAAAAGAAGAAAGAGATGGACTAGACCCAACAGACTCAGAAGATTTTGCACGTATTGGTGAAATTGACCAAGAGCGTTTTAAGTGGTTAGAGTTTTATAAGATTAAATTCAAAGTAGATTGGTACACAGAAGTAGCAAAAAACCTAGTTCTAAAACCAGGTATGGAATTTGGATTTCTAGGAGCTTATAACAATGCCAGAGGAGTTATTCCTTTTGAACGGTTTTTCCTTGGTGGTGATGGTTTAGGAAACTTTTCTTTAGATGGTAGAGAGGTTGTACAGCTACGTGGTTATCCTAATCAATCATTGTCTTCTCAAGATGGTGGTTCTATTTATAATAAATTTTCTTTAGAATTGAGATACCCTATCACCTTGGGAGCACAAGCTAAAATTTTTGCACTTTCATTCTTAGAGGCAGGAGCATCTGTTAATGAGTTTAGGGATTTTGATCCGTTTAACCTTCAGCGTTCTGCAGGTTTAGGTCTTAGAATTTTTATGCCAGCATTCGGATTGTTAGGTATAGATTTTGGTCATGGTTTTGATCCTGTTCCTGGCACAAGTGGCGCAAATGGTTGGGAAACACACTTCATTATTGGACAACAATTTTAAGTTTGGCACGATATTTTCTAATAACCAATTAATGATTTCATTGAGGTCTTAAAATTTTTAGTAATTTATTTCGTTACTTTGAAGTAAAGTAACACTAAATCTCACGAGCATTTGGTATTACGAGGAAAATATCTCAAAAATTAAACTATATAACAATGAAATTCAGAGTTCTTTTTTTACTAGCAATAATAGGTTTAGTGAGCCTAAATGCAAACGCTCAACGTGGTGTTAGAATTGGGTACATAGACACTGAATATATTTTACAAAATGTGCCTGAATATCAAGAAGCATCTACACAACTAGACAAAAAGGTGTTACAATGGAAGTCTGAAGTAGAAAAAAAGTTAAATGTTATTGAGCAAAAAAAGCAAGAACTTGAAAACGAAAGCGTACTGTTAACAAAAGAACTGTATGATGAACGGATGGAAGACATTGCTTTTGAAGAGGCCGAAATTTTAGATTATCAACAAAAAAGATTTGGTCCAAATGGAGATTTAATGATTCAGAAGCGTCAATTGATTGAGCCCATACAAGATCAAATATTTGCTGCCGTGCAAGATATTGCTGAAACGGGAAAATACGATTTTGTTTTCGATAAATCTGCCGATGTCGTAATGCTGTATTCAGCAGAACGTTATGATATCAGCGAGCGCGTTTTAAAAACAATTACAAGAGCCTCTAAACGTTCGCAAGTTAAAGACAGACAAGAACGTAAGGAACTTGAAGAAGAAGCGGTTGTCCCTGTAACCAATAATGATTATGACGCACGTAAAAAGGCATTAGAAGATAGAAAGGCTGCTCGAGAAAAAGCACTGGCTGATAAACGTGCAGAACGTGAAGCTGCCCTCGAAGAACGGAGAAAACAACAAGAGGAAGCTAGAGAAGCTAGAAAACGAGAAGCTGCTGAGCGAAGACAAAAAATAATAGATGCCAGAAATGGTAAGATCGAAGATAAAGAAGAAGCGGAAGCGAAATCTAGTAAAACAGACAGTACAACAACTAAAAAAAAGACAGTTAAAGCAGATAGTACCGAGACAAAAAAAGCAATTGAAAAAGATTCTACAAAAACAGAATCCAAAAAGCCTAAAACTGCCGCTGAACTTTTAGAAGAAAAAAGACAAGCAAAATTAAAAGAGCGCGAAGATCGCAGAAAAGCTTTAGAAGAAAGAAAAAAGAAAATTGCAGAAGAACGAAAAAAAGCACGGGAAGAACGTGAAAAACAAATAAAAAAGAGAGACTCTATTGCTAAAGCAAAAAAAGAGAAAGATTCTAAAGAGGACGAAGACGAAGAAAACAATTAATAATTTATAACACGTAATACTATTTTAAAACAATGAAACATTTAAAAACTTTATTATTTGCAGCAGTACTTTTTATTGGAGCTACAAGTTTTACAAACGCCCAAAATAAAATTGCTCATATTAATACACAAGAGTTAATCAAAGCGATGCCAGAGTATAAAGCTGCACAAGCAGAGATTGAAAAACTTGGAAAAACTTACGAAGCAGATATCCAAGGTTCCCTTAAAGAATTAGATACAAAGCTAAAACAGTACAATGCTGAAGCAGATGCACAGACAGAAGAAACAAACATGAAGCGTATGGAAGAGGTAGAAGGTATGAAACAAAGTCTTAGCCAATACCAACAACAAGCGCAAAAAGATCTTCAGGAAAAAGAATTTAATTTATTGAAGCCTATTACTGAAAAAGCGAAGCAAGCCATCCAAAAAGTGGCAAAGGCTCAAGGTTTTGAATATGTATTGGATGCACAAACATTGATTGTGGCAGACGGTAAAAACCTTATGGCAGATGTTAAGGCAGAAATGGGTATTTAATCCCAATTAAAAATTTAAATATAGAAAGTCGCTTTTAACTAAGCGACTTTTTATTTTTGTACCTATGAGTAAAAACCCTATCGGCATATTCGATTCTGGCATTGGTGGCACTTCTATCCTTAAGGAAATCCATACCTTGTTGCCAAAGGAAAATATTATCTATTTGGCGGATAGTAAAAATGCTCCTTATGGAAATAAGTCAGAATCAGAAATTCTACAACTAAGTATTAAAAATACGGAATACTTATTAAAACAAAACTGTAAACTTATAGTTGTAGCATGTAACACGGCTACAACAAATTCTATTTCTTACTTAAGGAAATCTTATAGTGTTCCTTTTATTGGCATTGAGCCAGCAATTAAACCAGCAGCCTTAAATACAGCTACAAAAACAGTTGGTATATTAGCTACAAAAGGCACCTTAAGCAGTCAGCTTTTTCACCAAACATCTAATTTGCACGCTCATGGCATTAAAGTTATTGAGCAGGTTGGTGAAGGTATAGTGCCTTTAATTGAAACAGGAAATTTAGAATCTGAAGAGATGAAAGCTCTATTACAAACCTATTTAGAGCCCATGATTGCACAAAATATCGATTACTTAGTGTTGGGTTGTACACATTACCCTTATCTAATCCCTATGCTTACTGAAATGCTTCCTAAGGATGTTAAGATCATAGATTCTGGATTAGCAGTTGCCAAACAGACTAAATCCATATTAGCTTCAAATGGAATTCTGAATACTTCAACAAATAAAACTTCTGTTAAACTTTATACGAATGGAAATATAGAGGTTCTCAACTCAATTTTAAATCACCAATTTGATACTTCTTACTTTGATTTCTAATTAATAAAACTAAAAACTAATCTTTAAACCAGCCCGAATATTTCACGTAGTTATTTGCAATCCTATCGATTTCTCCAGAGATTAATTCCTCACTAATATCTTTTACTTTTTTTGCTGGTACTCCTGCATAAATACTTCCAGATTCTACTATTGTGTTCTGTGTTACTACTGCTCCGGCTGCAATAATGCTATTACTCTCAACTACACAATCGTCCATAACAATACTTCCCATTCCAATAAGCACATTATCTTTAATGGTACAACCATGCACAATTGCATTATGGGCAATTGAAACATTGTTTCCTATATTGGTTGGGGACTTTTGATACGTAGCATGGATTATTGCCCCATCTTGTACATTTACTTTATTACCCATTTTTATATAATGGACATCTCCTCTTATTACAGCGTTAAACCAAATACTACATTCATTACCCATAGTAACATCTCCTACAATGGTAGCATTATCTGCTATAAAGCAATTGTCTGGTATTTGTGGACTTTTTCCTTTTACTGGTTTTATGACTGCCATAGCTATTTAAAATAAGATAATAATTTAGATTTTTTTGAAGCCGAAACACTAATATCTTTACCATTGCTTAATACAACGCTTCCACCTTTACCCTTAACATATTTTACAATTTCATTTACATTAACCAAATAACTTTTATGTACTCTGGCAAAGTTGGCGTCTTTCAAACTTTCTTCAATATATTTTAATGTTTTGCTTACAACCTTCTTTTTATTGTTATTAAGATAAATTTCGGTGTAATTATCATCTGCTTTACAATACATAATATTTGCTGTTTCAATAATTTCAAAACCATCTTGCTGCGGAATGGTTATTTTTCCGCTCACCAAATTTGTCTTAGGAACCAAAACCTGATCTTGGAGCGCATCTTCCTTTGTTCTAATTTCAGTAACATAATCGACTGCTTTTATCAATTCGTCAATAGAAATTGGTTTCATTAAATAATAGGATGCATGGGCATTTAAAGCATCGATAGCATAATGATTGTAAGCTGTAACAAAAATAGTTTCAAAATCAATATCACCAACCTTTTCTAGTAGGTCAAACGCATTTCCGTAAGGCATTTCTACATCCAAAAACACAACATCTAACTCATTATTTCTAATAAGTATAAGTGCTTCGTCCACATTTGCAGCTTCTCCAACAATGTTAATATTAGGACAATATTTGTATAGGTAATTTCTTAAAATTTCCCTGCTCGTTTCTTCGTCTTCTACTATAATTGCGTTTAATTTCATGATTTTTGAATTTGAGGCGCTAAACTTAATATCTAATTTTCATTTTCAAATACTAAAGTGTTACTTCACTTAGCTTAATCCTTTTTTAATGTCACAACAACTTTTGTCCCAACATCTTCAATATGTTGAAAATCATCAATCGTAACATCTACTTTGTCCTTATACATTTCATTCAAAATTGCAACACGTTTTTTAATGTTATTCATCCCTTTTGAATTCTGTTTTTTTTGATTTTCAGTCTTTAGTGCCTTTGAGCGTTCTCTGCCTATACCATTATCCACAATAGATATAGTTATTTCATTTTTTGATTTTGGTTGAATAGAAATTTCTAATTTTCCTTTTTCAGTTTTGTAACGCAACCCATGCCACACCGCATTTTCTATATAAGGTTGAAGAAGCATTGGTGGAATTTTAAAATCTTCTGTGTCAATAGTTTCATCAACAGTAATTGTGTAATCAAATTTATCTCTAAATCTAAAATGCTCTAATTTTGTATACAGTTCCAATAGTTCAATTTCTTTTTTCAATGGAATAAAATCTTCTTCACTATTCTCTAAAACAGAACGCATTAAATGAGAAAAATCTGAAAGATATTTATTTGCAGTACGTTCGTCATTACTGGCTATAAAACTATTTACAGAATTTAGCGCATTAAAAATAAAATGGGGATTCATTTGGCTACGCAATGATTTTAAAGCTAAAAGGTTATTGGCCAATCGTTGCTGTTTTATATATTTAAACATCAAATATCCAGCAATTAAAAATAACAAAAGACCACCACTAAGGGAGTAAATGATGAGTTGCTGCCTTTTGTTTCGTTCTTGGGTTAACTCATATTTACTGCGAGATAATTCCCTGTCGCTTTCTAAAGAAGTAATTCTGCTTTGTTGCTCGGCAATACTTTTGCTAAAGCGAGCTGCTCTGGAGATTTCCTGCACTTTTTTTGCATACAATTCATCTACTACATTTTTAAATTCGGTAATTGCTGCAACCCCTTTTTCATCTTCTCCTTTACTAAATTGCACTTCAGACAATCCTCTTAAAGCATCTTTTTTTACCTCAAGATCCTCTTTTTCTGTAGCTTCTTTTATACTTTCTTCATAATATGGTATAGCACTGTCATAATCTTTTTTAAGTGCAAAGATGTTAGCTATTTTATAATTTTGCTTTTGTAGGGTAATATCACTTTCGTTTGGAATTACAGAGTCTTTTTCTATCTCCTTTACATCTTCAATTGCTTCTTTTCTTAAACTAATTTCCGCATCGTAATCTGCATTGTTATTATTAAATTCTGCTACTTTAACCTTTTCTTCAACGGCACGTTTTTTGTTTTCTTGTTCAGCAAGATTTAATGAATTTTTAAAATAATCATTTGCTTCTGTCTCTTATACACATCTGACGCTGCCGACGACTCCTTACGT
>CAJXVG010000060.1 GCA_913061495.1 uncultured Winogradskyella sp. | reverse complement strand
CGAGATCAGCCTCGGTCTCGTGGGCTCGGAGATGTGTATAAGAGACAGGTATGGTGTATCGCCAATGCCGTCCCTATCCAAGTCGTACCCTGTATAACTGCTCCAATAATTGTTTACAAATACGTTATCGTTAATACGACTGTTGTAAGAAATATCGAATGAGTTATACAGAAAGTTGTTGTTCTCAAACACATTGGTATAGCACGCGCCCAATACTTTAACGGCATAACCATTTCTTATAAAATTATTTTTGTGGTACGTTATTCGGTTAGAGCCTTCAATATTAATGCCTACGGTATTTTCTTCAAACGTATTTCCGCTTATTTCGGCATCGTTAATTTCTTTCAGTAAAAGGCCAAAAGCGGCTGTTCCCCAATTTTTATGAAATGTGTTGTTCAGCATTTTTATTCGTTTTGAAAACATTACCGCTACACCTGCACCGTTGTTTTCAAAAGTGTTATTGGTGTACACATCATCGTTTGAAAACATAAAATGAAGTCCATACCTCAGGTTTTCTGTGCTTATGTTATTATTGATGGTTATGTTATCTGAAAATTCCAAATAAATGCCATCCCTCGTTTTTTGAACAATATTTCGGTCCACAACAACATTTTTGCAATACCAAAGCTGTATGCCGTTGCCTGAATTGTATTCGTCCTGCGCATCACCAATAATCTTATTATGATATACTTTTCCGTTGTTTGATTTTTCAAGATAAATTCCGAAGAACAACTTTTCCAGTACTACATTTTGAATCAAGAAATCCTCACTTCTCACTACGCGAATGGCAGCGTGGTCACTGGTGTAACTTGTACCTACGTTAATAATAAACAACCCATCAATGGTTACGCCATCTGCCGTGATGCGGATAATTTCGCCCTTATCCTCTCCATCGATAACAGGGAAGTTTTCCCCTTTTATGGTCAAGGGTTTATCGACAACAATATTAAATTCTTTGTAGGTTCCTTCTTTTACAAAAATCGTATCCTCTGCCTCGGCTACGGCAATCGCTTTCTTGAGTGAAGTTATATCGCAGGTGTTGCATACGGTTATCGTTTTTGCCCAGCCAGTTGTAATACTGAAACAAGCAATTAAAAAAAAGATTTTGTATATAAAAAAGATCTTCAAGGCTGTACCTATTTGTTTAAATATGACTTCAATTCTTCCCAATTATAAAGGTTGCCGCCTAAATCTGATTGAATTTTCTCAGCAGTACTCTTTTCTTTAAAAGCGGTTAGATTTGCACCCATAGGGCTTGGTAATTCTTTAGATATTAAATAGGTAGCTTCTGAAGAAGGGATGAGTTCTGTTGGGCTTTCATAGTAATTTGTATAGTAAACCCCTGTGTCTGAATTTGGCGTGTCTTGTGTGTAATTCAGCATACATTCGGTAGCATCAAATTTATATACCTTCCCTTTTTCGGTTACAAATTCTGCACCGTGAATTTTATCTACAATAGTCATTTTACAAAAATGGCAACCATCGTTTCCGTAATCTATGGCTTGAGGCTCTGTATTGCAAGAAACTGCAAGTACTACCAATAGTGCCAAAAGTGAAATTTTCATTCTGTTTTTCATATAGCATTTTTTTTAGAGCGCTTTCCTACGAAAAAAGCAACAAGCGTTAAAAGCATTCCCAATCCCATTAAATAACCGCCCAATCTTGGATACGAATAAGCATCAAAATTCAATAATTTTTTGTGTCCCAAAAGTGGTGGTTTGTAGCTCATAGGCGTGCCATCCGGATTTTGAAGTTTCATAATGGCATTAGGGTCTAAGTTGGTACCGTAATCTACCATCCAAGCGTTAAAATCGTACATTCCCAATATTCCCAAGATGGTCATTACCACAAACCAACCTAAGAACCAGCGATGATTTACTTTTTTGAAAAATGCAAAGAGACCAATAATAACACCAAGTGCTGCCATACTTCCTATAACTATTGGGAACACGGTAAACTCCCACATATCACTAGGTTTTGGCAAGGTTTTCATCCCGATATAGTGGTTCAACCCATCAATATTCTGTATGTCAAATTCACTTTGTCCTTTTATGCCGTTTATGTATATGTTCATTCCCAAAGGTTCAGGGTATTGCGGTGCACCCAACTGTATATTCCATAATGGATATATGAAGAGTCCCAACAACAACAATGAGCCTATAATCATTAGTATACTTGCCTTTTTCATTTTAGCTGTTTTTATGGTGTAGTGCTTATGGAAAAGCGTTTTGATTTAAAAAGCAGGCAGTAGATAGCCATACTGCCTGCATAAAAACCAACCAATATTAGTCTCCTAGAGACCAACTCAATTCTATGTTAGAACTTGCAGGTGAAACTCTAACATATCCCTGCATTTCTTGGTGCAATGCAGAGCAGAAATCTGTGCAATAAAATGGCCATACACCTACTTGCTTAGGTTCCCAAACCGATGTTTTGGTCTGTCCTGGCATAATCAATAATTCTGAAGTGTTTTGTCCAATCATTGCAAAACCGTGCGGAACATCAAAATCCTGTTCGTGATTTGTGATGTGGAAATACACTTTGTCCCCCACTTTAATACCCTCGATATTGTCGGGTGTAAAGTGGCTTCTTATGGTACTCATATAAATATGAACTTCGTTGCCATCGCGTGTTACCCTTGCCTCGCTAGGATTGTTGATGGCATAAGGGTGCTTGTTCTCGTCTAGCCTGTAGATTTTTTTAGCTTTAGGTGCTAAGATTTCTGCCGGAATACCTGCGGCATAGTGCGGCTCACCGTGTGTTGGAAAATCATAAATAAGTTCCATTTTTTCGCCCGAGATGTCATACAATTGTGCTGAATGCTCCATTTCTGGCCCTACAGGTAAATATCTATCCTTGGTAATTTTATTTAATGCAACCACATACTTACCAAAAGGTTTTCTTGAGTTTCCGCCAGGAATCATAAGGTGTCCTACCGAATAGTATGAAGGTTTTCTGTCCAATACTTCCCAAGAGCCCAATTTCCATTTTACTACTTCAGAAGAGATAAAGAAAGTCGTATAAGCATTTCCTTTACCATCAAATTCTGTGTGTAAAGGTCCTAATCCACCACTTTTTACGGTTCCTGCCAATACGTCTTCAAACTTAAGGATTGGGATTCCGTACGCTTCACCATCAAATTTTTCAGCTTCAATAGCAGCGATCATATTATCAAAAGAGTGTACCGTAAGGTCTGCTGAAAGTTTGCCATTACCAATAATGTATTCTCCCGAAGGATCTACATCACAACCGTGCGGTGATTTTGGTGTAGGCAGAAAATATACTGCTCCTGGCACCTTTAATGGGTCAACCGTAACCACTTCTTTTTTCATAGTGGTTGTTGCCGTATGCGTACTTTCATCATATACGTTATGTGCATAATTAGCTGGCATTTTAGTGCCACCACCATTGTTTACGTATTCTTCAATCTTTTTCCAATTTACCGCAGCGATAAAATCCTTATCATTTTGAGATGCGTTTACTTCTTGAAGGGTATGAGCTTCTTCGGTATTATACGTAGTAAAGAAGAACCAACCGTGCGATTTTCCACGCCCTGGGTGTGAAAGGTCGTAGTTAAAGCCTGGTAGCATTAACTGAAACTTAATATCCATATGACCGTGTTCTGGGTCAACGCTAATGAACGAAAGCGACCCTTTGAAGTTTCCTTTATAGTCACTTATAGGCATATCACGTTGTGGAATCGGTACCGAAAAACGTGTACCTGCCACCACATACTCTGTATTCTCGGTAATGAACGATGAACTGTGGTTACCAGCACTATTAGGGACTTCTATGATTTCTTCGGTCTCAAAAGTGCTTAGACTAATTCTCGCAATTCTTGGGGTGTTGTTCCCGTTTATGAAAATCCATCTTCCATCTAATTCTCCGTTGGTTTGCGAAATATCTGGGTGGTGAGAATCGTCCCAAGGCACAAATCCGTGCGATGTGTTGAGCATTGGTTTTGTTTCTTCAGAATAGCCATACCCAGAAGTTGGGAATTGTGAGAAAACAGGTATTTCCTTGAACATTCTACCAGATGGCAAGCCGTACACCGTTAGGTTACCACTATATCCACCAGACATAAATGCGTAGAACTCATCCTGCTCACCAGGTGCAACATACATTTTTTCGGCTGCACTTGCGTTTAGTGCTCCATTAGAAGAATTTTGACCATTGTTGTTGCCGCAACTAGTGAGAAGCGCAAATGCTCCAATAATCGATAGTATATGAATTTTATATTTTTTCATCTGTTCTATATTTAAGGTTACTTGTTTTTTATTAATTGGCTGTTGGTAAAATCACTTTATCTACTACGTGCACGATACCATTTCCAGCTTTAACTGTGGCTATGATTTTGGCACCACCTACATACACGTCGTCGCCTTTTACCTCCACGGTTGCGTTCGTGTCATCTGCTTGACCCAATTTTTTGAAATTCTTCAAAAAATCCTTGTCATAGTTTCCAGCAGTTACGTGGTGCTTTAGGATAGTAGCCAGTTTTTGCTTGTTCTCTGGTTTCAGAAGGTCTTCAACTGTGCCAGCCGGCAATGCTTCAAAGGCTTCGTTAGTAGGTGCAAATACCATAAGCGGTCCTGCATTGACCAACGCATTTTCAAGGTCTGCGGCTTGAACGGCTGCCACAAGTGTGGTGTGGTCTGGCGAGTTCATTGCTATTTGCAGTACGTTGGGTTTTGACACATCTCCTTCGATAAATGCCTGCCCTTGTTCTTTTGAGGTTGCGGTTGACCTAGCTTCAGTATCTGAAACTTTGGTATCACTTGATTCATTCTTACAACTAAATAGTGTTAGTGTAAGGGCAAACAATCCTATTAAAAATTTTAAATTGCTTGGTTTCATAGTTTACTTATTTTAAGGTTCTGAAATATTCTAAGATGTCACGAGCTTGCTCTTTGGTCATATTTTGGTTTGCCATAGCAGCACCGTTAAATTCAACTAAAAGATCTTTTGCACATCTATCTTCAGCCACCATTAGTTGAGGGTCTAAAATCATATTCATAATCCACTCTGGACTTCTTCTTTCCATAATACCTGATGGTGATGGGCCAATAAAACGCTTTCCTATTTTATGGCAAGCTGTACAATTGGTTTTAAACAAAGCGGCACCTCTTTCTACCATTGCATTGTCGATGGTGGCAGGTAACTCTAGGTTTTTAATTTCCCCCACACCCTTATTGTCCAAGGTAATTCTCTTGGAAGCTGGTACTTCATCAGATGTTGGTTCCTCAACTTTAATAGATTCCACTTTAGGCTTTTGCCCTATTTGGATTCTTTCTTCTTTTTTTTCTTCTTTCCCTCCACAGCTTATGAGGATACCAACTGTGAAAAGGAATGCGAATTTGCCTATTGTTCTCATTTTTTTGGGTTTAATTGTTTAAATCAGTTGACATTATTTTTAGTAATGGCCAGAAGGTCTTTCCTTTTGACACTACAAATTTAAATGAGATACTAAGGGTAAAAGATGACTTTTGTCATATTTCGGACAATTTTATCTTTTTTATATTTGCAGTATAAAATTTGATGTATGTTTTCAAAAGCTTGTGAATATGGTATCCGTTCTTTAATATTTATTGCAATGAAATCGAACGAGGGGAAACGGGTCAATATTTCTGCTATTTCAAAACAGATAGATGGGCCAGAAGCTTTTACGGCAAAAGTGTTGCAACAACTTGTGAAGGGCAATATTATAAATTCGATTAAAGGGCCTTATGGCGGGTTTGAAATATCCCAAAAAAGTATAGCAGAAACAACGCTTGCAGATGTCGTAGCCATTATAGACGGAACCAAAATTTATAACGGTTGTGGGTTGGGACTCAATGAATGCAACGAAGAAAAGCCCTGTCCACTACATTTTCAATTTGCAGAAGTAAGAGACGGTCTTAAAGAAATGCTGGAAAATACTACGCTCAAAACTTTGGCTTTTGACCTTGAAGCTGGGACATCATTCTTAAAACATTAAAAATTCAAATTATAATTTAATAAATAACAATAGTATGGAAACACTTAAAAAGAAAGAGATAGGGCAATTTGTAGCCGAAGATTTTAGAACAGCTGCAGTTTTTTCTGAATACGGAATCGATTTTTGCTGTCGTGGCAACAGACCTCTGGACCAAGTTTGTGAGAAAAATAATATTGTCTTGGAAGATATTCTTGAAAAACTGGAAATCTCGTCCACACAAGTACAACATAATGTGCAGGCTTTTAATACGTGGCCACTGGATTTACTGGCAACCTATGTTGAAAAGACCCATCATAAATATATAGAGAGCAAGATACCAGTACTATTGCAATTTTTAACCAAACTTTGCAAGGTTCACGGCGAAAGCCATCCAGAGCTTATTGAAATTAACAGCTTATTTGTAGCAGTTGCGGGCGAGTTGGCACAACATATGAAAAAAGAAGAATTGGTGCTTTTTCCACGTATTAAAAAGATGGTTGAAAGTATTGAAGAAAATAAACCTGTGGAACCGGCTCACTTTGGCACCGTGCAAAATCCCATTTCAATGATGGAACACGAACACGACAATGCTGGGCAGATTTTTAGGGACATTTCAAAACTGAGCGATGGATACACACCACCAAAAGATGCTTGCAATACCTACAAAGTTGCATTTTCTATGCTTGATGAGTTTGAAAAAGACCTTCATCTACATATTCACCTTGAAAACAATATTTTGTTTCCAAAAGCATTAAAAATGGAACAAAAGCTGATGTCAAATAATCAAAGTTGTGCCCTCTAAGAGGTTTTAGACATCATACATATTCAATAAAAACAGATGGTAAAAACGATTGAAAACAGGGAAGATATTTCATTGCTGGTGCATAGTTTTTATGCGAAGGTGCGAAAGGATTCCCTGTTAGGTCCAATTTTTAACAGCCATATACCTGAAGAAAATTGGCCTGAACACCTTGAAAAGTTAACCGACTTTTGGGAAACTAATCTTTTTGGTATTGCAAAATTTAAGGGAAGTCCTACCCAAAAACACGTGAATGTGGATCGTAACCTAAACCATACCGTAGACCAAAACCATTTTGGGCAATGGCTCAATTTGTGGTTTGAGACTATAGACATTCTTTTTGAAGGGCAACTGGCACAAAATGCGAAAGAAGCTGCCAGAAGGATGGCGCACGGGCAGTATATGGCTATCTGGAACCACCGATAATACATTTAAAATTTATAATTTACGATGAAAACAGCAGCTATTTATGACAATCTAGAATTCAATGAAAAGAGACCGCTTGTACAGGTATTGTTTGAAACCACTTTTACCAAGGAAATACGTATTGCAATGTATAAAGGGAATGAGATGAAAGAGCACAAAACATCGTTCCCCATAGTAGTTGAAATTGTGGACGGTAGCATCAGTTTTGGGTTAGAACGAAAGGTGCTAAATTTAACCAAAGGACAACTCATCGCATTGGACGGTGGTGTACCGCACAGCCTAATAGCACTTGAAGAGAGTGTTATACGCTTAACGCTCACAAAAAGTGACGAAGCTAAAAGGGTAGCGGGTGTTGCGGAAAAGTAAGATGGATGCAAATGACTATTTTATTATCATTGCATCGATGATAGTACTTTGGAAATGCTTAAAATTACGAGGGGATTATCCACGGGTATGCTGTTAGCCACACCTTCTTTATCACTTAGTACTATTCCGTATCTATTGTTGGGTTCGTCTGGAATTAAATTAAGATTGTAAGCTGTTAGATAAACATCACTCAAATTGGCATTTATATTTAATTGGCTATTGGAAGAATCAAAATTTTTGTTTCTATGGTCGTGAGTAGTGAGCAACGTACTGAATATCTCAAATTGATTATTATTCAAGGTTGGTGTTGTTGGGTTTGTATCGTTGTCCAGAAATAAATTTATTACTTTATTTCCTTCGTCAATATCATAATTGGTAATTTTCTTATAAGACATAATTTAATGTAATTGGTTGATTATCAAATATACACTAATTTAATTCAATCGATTGTACTTAGAGGTTAACGAATATCTTTCCAGTTAAAAGCCCTTTTGAGAATTGCTCAAAAGGGCTTTGTTTTTAGAACAGAGCTCTAAATACTAAAATTAAAATAACGCTGTTTCTGAATCGTTGGCTTCACTAATTTCAATAGGAAATCCTTTAATGGGATGTCCTATTTCAGCAAGACTCATCTCAAGCGATATCAAAGTATTGTGCGAAATGCAGTCCAAAATTAAATAGCCATTAGGGGCATCTAACTGAGTGTTGGAAATTCCTTCTATGCTCGCCGCTTTCTTCACTACGGCATCGGCACAATCTTTACTCTTTAAAATATGAGATTTAAATTCAACTTTCACAATCTTTAATCTTTAGGGCAAAATTAGAAGGTTTTTATCCTATGAATTATGACATAAGTCAGTTTTGTCTTTTTTAAATATGGCGTTTGCACAACCCTCGCAATTTAAACTTCGTCAAACGAATGTTGTGTTCATAGCAGACTTAAAATTTTCTGATTCTTCCAGTTATCTCATCCATACTAATGGTAAATACAATTGGTATTTCGTCATTCTCTATTTTACTTGAGAATTCACTTAAAAAATTCAAATCCCTTAGTTCCTTACGTATAATTAATTCTTTTACCCCTAAAGAGAATTGATGAAGTAAGGCTTTTGCTGTACTTCCCGAGCTTTCCTCATACGTGCCTTTAACAAGGACTGATTTCCACTCATTAACAGATTCAATATCTGTGACAGAAAGAGAAACCGAATGGTTTTTACGCATAGCATTAATCTTTTGCCCCATAGCTGAATAACAGATAATTTTCTTCTGCTCTGCATTATAAAAATACGTAATTGGTACTACAATAGGTATGTTTTGATGAATATATCCCAATGAACCAATGTAATTATTGCTGAGCAATAGCAAATTTTCGGTTTTGTCTAAAGTCCTTGTCATATCATTGAATTAAATACTGCATAAAATTATACCAGCTACCTTCAAAATTTTATGACTTATGTCAGCAAATCGATATTTCTTGATAAAATGTGTTGTTCCTTTTTAGAAAGGCTCTCTTTTCAGAATATCGTGATAGCATCAAATTAATTTGAACTGACTTAAATCATCTTTTTTGCGTATTGGGTCTCATAATTTTGTAGTAACATTTAAAACCAGATACTATGAAAACCATTTTAATACCCATAGATTTTACAAGCACCAGTAGTAAGGCTTTAGAGATAGGTGCTACGATAGCCAAACGTATTTCTGCCAAAATTGTTCTTACACATATGGCTGGGATTGAAGAAGGTTTATTGACTAAAGCAACCAACTTTGAGGAAACGATTTATCATACCAAGCTCGCAGAAAAACAGTATTCAGAATTGTTGAGACAGTCTTTTTTAGATGATATTCTGGTAGAACCTGTACTACAAAAGAAATTGGATTTTACCAGCATCAATGACTTTGCAAAGGACATCGATGCCTCACTTGTTGTTATGGGTTCCCACGGCAGTAGTGGTTTAAAGGAAGTTTTTAAGGGCAGTAATGCAGAAAAAGTAGTACGTAGTTCAGAAATTCCTGTACTCATAGTTAAAGAGAATGACCTTGTTTTTGCACCAGAACGGTTGATTTTTGCAAGCAACTTTGATGAAGAGGCCATATCAGCATATTACAAAATTATTGAGATTGCAACGCTGTTGAGCGTACAGATAGAATTACTCTTTGTCAATCTGCCTAATGACCAATTTATAAGCACCAAGAAAATGGACGAAAAACTCTTGCGTTTCTTTAACAAGGTAAACCATCCAGACCCAGTGAATGCTATTAAAACAGTAAATCGTGTTGCAGATTACAGCGTAGAGGAAGGTGTTTTCAATTTTGCATCATTATCAGGTGCAGATATCATCGCCATTCCCACACACGGTCGTAAAGGATTGTCCCATTTATTGAACGGTAGTATAGGTGAAGACATTGCGAACCACTCAATGCTTCCGGTTCTTACTGTAAAGATTTAAAAAATGATAGATCATAACCCTTTGCAGGAATTTCATAAGCTGTTCTGCAAAGCCAATGACCATAGCAACGGTTTCGAAGTAAATGCAATGCTTCTTACCACAATAGGACAAGATCGTTTCCCCCATTCTCGGATGGTATTACTTAAGAAATACGATTGGGACGGGTTAACATTTTTTACAAATTACGACAGTAAAAAGGACGTGACATTGCGTATAATAATCGAGTTCATTTGTTGTTTCAATGGCAGCATATTTCGATTGAAATCCATATCGAAGGACTCGCAGAGAAATTACCAGAAGCTATTTCGCAGAATTATTTTAGTGTACGTCCAAGAGAAAGTAAGCTAGGTGCCCACGCCTCGAAACAGAGTCAAACAATAGCATCAAGAAAATTACTTGATGATGCTTTTGCGAAAGTGGACAAAGCATTTCAAAACAAAGAAGTACCAAAACCTAACAATTGGGGTGGTTATTTGGTAAAACCCTCGAAAATTAGTTTTATTAATAACAGTATTTATGTGGTTGAAAATCAAACCTACGCACTCAACAAAAATTATAATTGGTCTTTAAAGACCCACTATTTTATAAAAGAAAAATAACTATGAATATGAAGTATGTTACCGCCCAAGAAGCAGTAAAAAAAGTTACATCTGGAAATCGTGTCTTTTTTCAAGGCGCAGCGATGACCCCTAATTTTTTAATTGAAGCACTTTGCGACAGACACCAACAACTTAAAGATGTAGAAATATGTCAAGTACACACTGAAGGCAATGCACGATACACTCAAGAGCCCTATAATAAATCATTTAAAGTAAACAGCTTTTTTGTAGGTAGTAATGTGAGACAGTCCGTGAATAAAGGCAATGGCGACTACGTTCCTATTTTTTTGAGCGAAATCCATCATTTGTTCAGGCAAGAAATCCTACCACTTGATGTGGCTTTTATCCAAGTTTCAGAACCAGATACACACGGGTTTTGTTCTTTAGGAACATCTGTTGATATTACATTGCCAGCGATTGAAACTGCCAAAACAATAATTGCCCAAATCAATCCAAAGGTTCCCAGAACTCACGGCGACGGCATTATTCATTCCTCAAAAATTGACATTGCGGTACACTATGACCGAACGATGAAAAATACGGAAAGCGTAGCACTTACGGCAATAGAAAAACAGATAGGCGAGAACGTAGCAAATCTCATTGAAGATGGTGCAACTTTGCAAATGGGAATAGGTAATATTCCAAATGCTGTATTAAATAATTTGGGCAACCACAAAGGCTTAGGAATACATACCGAAATGTTCTCTGATGGTATATTACCCTTGGTAGAAAGAGGTATCCTTACAGGCGAACACAAGGTTATCAAGCAAGGAAAAATTGTGACTTGTTTTGCGGTGGGAAGCCAAAAATTATATGATTTTGTAAATGACAATCCATTGTTCCATTTCAAAGAAGCCGCCTATACAAATGATACGGCAATCATTCGTCAGAACCCTAAGGTGACTGCTATAAATAGTGCGATTGAAATAGATTTAACAGGTCAAGTATGCGCAGATACCATTGGCGGAAAGCAGTATAGCGGCGTTGGTGGGCAGATGGATTTTATACGTGGTGCATCACTTTCTAAAGGTGGTAAACCTATTTTTGCTATGACTTCCACAACTGCAAAAGGAATTTCAAAAATAACACCGTTTCTCAATCAAGGTGCTGGTGTAACTACAACAAGAGCGCACGTACATTATGTAGTAACAGAATATGGTGTTGCAAACCTCTTTGGCAAAAACCTGAAACAACGCGCCAAAGCATTGATTGAAATTGCTCATCCAGATGTTAGGGAAAATCTTTCAGAAGCAGCATTTGAAAGATTTGGGAGTTTAACCTTTTAGAAAAATTAAATGCCTTCTACTATGTTGTAGAGGGCTTTTTTATCTTCAATTTTTATACGTTTTCCGGACGTAGAAACGAGATCTTCTTTTTTAAATTTGGTAAGAGTACGTATTAACAATTCGGTTGCGGTTCCTACTACATCGGCAACATCGGCTCTTGAAAGTTGAAGGTACAAATAACCTTCATCATCCACTCCAAAATTGTCTTCAAGATACATCAATACTTCGGCAAGGCGCTGACGTACAGTTTTTTGAGCCATATTAACAATGACGTCATCTGCAAATTTTAATTCTTGCGCCATATGTTTTAGCACCGCATTTGTAAAAACAGGATTGGTTTGTAGCGGTTCTTCTATATGCGTTTTAGGGATAAAGCAAACTTCCATATCTTCAAGAGCCGTGGCACTTAAATTAGTAGCTTCTGAAGAGATCACAGAGCGATGTCCCAAAACCTCGCCTTTAGTAGCGAGTTTCACGATTTGATCGCGACCATTATCGCTCATTTTAGATAATTTAGAAATTCCATTACGTACACAAAACACGCCTCCCAGCCGTTCACCTTCACTAAAGATAATTTCACCTTTTTTGATGACTTTTGTTTCCTTATGGTCAGCCATTTGCTTCAACTCTTCCTTTTTGAGAGCTTTAAAGCTGTTCATCTGCCTAATAATACAATTCTCGCAACGCGAGTTTTCGTGTTTACTCATACCGCCACAAAATTAATGGAAATAAAATTAATGGGGATAGTTTTTGCCGAATTCTAAAATACCTGCGGAATAGTTAAATCTTAAAATAAATAACAGAGTCAACAACATTTAATTGTACTGCTGTTAATTGTACTACTGTCCCAAATCCGGTCTGTCCTCGTAAAAATCCTTAAAGGTTTTATCTGTTTGGTAATCATCAATAAGTACTTTATAAACAGTATATACCAATAATATCTGCCCACCACAAGTGGCATAAAATACCCAGCTAAATGGAAAGTCCATAGCTGTAAAAATCACGACTGTTAATAGAAGTAAGGTCGTGATACCCAATAATGTCATTGCTGATAATTTCATTTTTCTTTTTAAGATACAATTCTTAGGCTTAAAATATTTTAAGATTTTCCTAAAATTTGAAACCAGCTGACAAAAGTCATCGACAATAAAATAGAAAACCCGTATGTTGCATATTTAACTAAAGTAATTCAACAATATGAGCGACAATCCAAAACCTATAAAACGTCATAAAGTACTACAACCATTGAGTAGGCAACATCATTTTGGACTCTTATTTTCTTGGAAAATAAGAAAAGGTTTTGCTCAAAACACTTCTATAGAACGTATGCAGAACTTTCGGGATTGGTTTTTTAAAACTGAAATTCTTCCACATTTTGAGGCTGAAGAAAAGCACATATTCCCTATTCTTGATAAAAACCACCCTCTGATATTACGGGCCTTAAAAGAGCACCGACGTATTAAACGACTGTTTACAGATACTGAAAATGTTGAGAAAAGTTTATCCTTGCTGGAAGAAGAACTACAAGCGCACATACGATTTGAAGAGCGCATACTGTTTAATGAAATTCAAGAAATCGCTACTACAAAGCAACTTAAAAAGATTGATGAGTTACATCTTGAAGTTGCAGATAAACCAGAATACCACGACCCTTTTTGGGTTTAAAAATGCAAAACTGACAAAAGTCATCTTTTTCGTGAACCATTCTCACAACCTTTGCCACAGGTATAGAGTAAATTATGGAAAATTGTTATCACTGTGGCGACGCTTGCCGTGATACAACAATTGAGCATCAGGAAAAATTCTTTTGTTGCAACGGTTGTAAAACGGTGTTTGACATTCTCAACGAGAATGATCTTACCTATTATTACGACTTACAAACGACACCAGGAAAAACACCTTTGGATATTGAAGGCCGCTTCGATTTTCTGGACAATCAACATATTATTCACCAGTTATTGGAATTTGACGAACAGGACACTCAGATTGTCTCGTTCGTTATTCCACATATCCATTGCAGTTCTTGCATCTGGGTGCTTGAAAATCTCAACAAATTACATTCAGCAGTAAAAAATGCGCAAGTCAATTTTCCGCAGAAATCAGTTCGAATCACATATAACTCTTCAGAAATCAATCTGAAAGAATTGGTGCTTCTATTATGTAAAATAGGCTATGAGCCCAATATCTCGCTCGAAGATTTCAACAAGAAAGAAAGGAAAATTGACCGAAGCCTTATTTACAAATTGGGCGTGGCAGGATTCGCCTTCGGTAATATAATGTTCCTGTCCTTTCCAGAATATTTTGAAGTAGATGAGTTTTGGCTTGAACAATTTAAGCATCTTTTTCGCTGGTTAATGTTTGCCTTTGCCGTTCCCGTGGTCTTTTATTCGGGAAGAGACTATTTTATTTCCGCTTACAAGGGATTACGTTCAAAAATATTAAATATCGACGTACCCATTGCCATAGGTATTTTGGTATTGTTTGTGCGTTCTACGCTGGACATTGTAATGGATTGGGGAACAGGCTTTTTTGATAGCCTTGCAGGATTGGTGTTCTTTCTGTTGCTCGGCAAATTCTTTCAGCAAAAAACGTATGCATTTCTTTCTTTTGAAAGAGATTACAAATCCTATTTTCCTATTGCGATAACGCAATTGTCAAAACAGGAAGAAGTACAGACGCCCGTTTATGAACTCAAACCTGGCAATCGCATCTTAATCCGAAACAATGAACTCATTCCCACAGATGGTATTTTAATCAAAGGAAGCGCACTTATCGATTATAGTTTTGTAACTGGCGAGGCAGCACCTGTGGCAAAACAATCTGGCGACAAAATCTATGCTGGTGGGCGTCAACAGGCAGGTATCATTGAAGTTGAAGTGACCAAAGAAGTTGAGCAATCTTACTTAACACAGTTATGGAACCTGTCTCTTATACACATCTGACGCTGCCGACGACTCCTTACGTGTAGA
>CAJXVG010000059.1 GCA_913061495.1 uncultured Winogradskyella sp. | reverse complement strand
ATCAGCCTCGGTCTCGTGGGCTCGGAGATGTGTATAAGAGACAGGTATTACAGTTACTTTAACTTGCCCAGGATACGTCATATCTGTTTGTATTTTTTGAGAGATTTCAAAAGATAAGCTAGCCGCTTTATCATCGTTTACTTTTTCGCTTTCAACGATTACTCTTAGTTCTCTTCCGGCTTGTATTGCATAAGCTTTCTTAACTCCATTGAATCCAAAAGCAACAGCTTCCAAATCCTTTAAACGCTGAATGTAAGAATCCAATACTTGACGTCTTGCTCCTGGTCTCGCTCCTGAAATAGCATCGCAAACCTGAATGATTGGCGACAATAATGTTGTCATTTCAATTTCATCGTGGTGCGCTCCAATTGCATTGCAAACCTCTGGTTTTTCGCCATGTTTTTCTGCCCATTGCATCCCTAAGATAGCGTGTGGTGTTTCAACATCTGTTTCAGAGGATGGTACTTTACCTATATCATGAAGTAATCCTGCACGTTTAGCTAGTTTAGGATTTAAGCCTAATTCGGCTGCCATTACACCACAAAGTTTTGCAACCTCACGTGAGTGCTGTAAAAGGTTTTGACCATAAGAGGAACGGTATTTCATACGTCCCACCATTTTTATCAGTTCAGGATGCAAACCGTGAATACCTAAATCAATGACGGTACGCTTACCAACTTCAATGATTTCTTGTTCAATTTGTTTTTGGGTCTTACGTACCACTTCTTCAATTCGTGCTGGGTGAATTCTACCATCAGTCACTAATTTATGTAAGGATAAACGTGCGATTTCGCGACGTACCGAATCAAAACACGAAAGGATTATCGCTTCTGGTGTATCATCAACTATGATTTCTACTCCTGTTGCAGCTTCAATAGCTCTAATGTTCCGACCTTCACGACCAATAATTCTACCTTTAACATCGTCTGACTCTATATTGAATACAGAAACGCAGTTATCAACAGCTTCTTCCGTACCAATTCGCTGAATAGTATTTATAATGATTTTCTTAGCCTCTTGTTGTGCTGTTAGTTTTGCTTCTTCAACCGTGTCTTGTACGTAAGCCATAGCATCGGTTTTAGCTTCTTGTTTTAAAGATTCAATTAATTGGGATTTTGCTTCTTCTGCTGAAAGTGCAGAAATAACCTCTAATTGTTTTATTTGGCTTTTGTGTGCTTTTTCAACTTCATCTTGTTTCTTTTCCAAAAATTCTAACCTATAATCGTAATCCTTAATTTTATCTTCTAAAGATTGATTTGCTTTTTTTGATTTTGAAAGTTCATTTGAAACTTGGGATTCTTTATCTCTAATTCGCTTTTCGGCTTCTGCCATTTTCTTATCTCGGGAAAAAATTACTTTTTCGTGCTCAGATTTAAGTTCAATGAATTTTTCCTTTGCTTGTAGTATTTTGTCTTTTTTTATGGATTCTCCGTCTGATTTTGCTTGTTTTAAGATTGCTTTAGATTCGTTCTCTGCATCTTTTAATATTTTTGAGGCTTTGCCTTTTTCAAGTGATTTTGCTATTACAAAGCCAACGATCAGTCCCAGTATTATTCCTCCTACAATAAATAAAATTGTGTTAGTGTCCATTATATGTTGTTTAGTTTAGTATATAAAAAAGCCTACATCAGTTTTGGATTTTGTACTAAACTCCTTAAAAACAAGTTTAGGGCTAACAAGCTGATCAATAATCTGCCTAAAGACTAAGTTTCCTTAGAAATAGCAGCACGCTTTTACAACTTAAACTCACCCTTTTTAAAGAATTAACGTTGAGTTTGTCAAAAAATATAACTAATGTAGGCAGTAACCTTTTTGTATTTTAAAGAACGTACGAGTTAAATATGCGATTGTAAAAGTTCATTCAAAGCTTCGAGCTTTTCTTGCACTTCTTCATTTACATACTCTTTATCTATTGATTTTTGCTCTACTTGAGCTGCAAATTGCAAGGCACACATAGCCAATACATCTTGCTTATCCCTAACAGAGTAATTCTGCTCAAACTGACCAATCATTGCTTCAATCTTCTTTGTAGCCTTTCTCAAACCTTCTTCTTGACTTGGATTTATTGTCAATGGATAAACCCTATTTGCTATAGAAAGCTTGATTTTTAACTGTTCAGACATTTCATCTAATTTACAACTTTATTCTGAAATTTGACCTATACAATGGTCTATATCCCGAATTAGCGCATTTATTTTGAGCTTTGTTTCTCGTTTATTTTCGTCACTACCAAGCATTGAATTTGCTATTTTTAAAGTTTCATACTTTTCTGTCCAAGTAGAAATCGTTTCTTGTTGCTCAAGAAGTTTATTTTGTTGTTGCTCAAGTTGTTCGGTAAGTTTTGCATTGGTCTGTTTTAAGACCTCTTGTTTGTGTAAAATCTTACTGATTTTATTTTCTAAAGCATCAACAATGTCTTCTAGTTTACTCATTAAAGCAATTCAATACTATGATAACAAAGTTAACATACCTAATGAAAAAACACAATTCTTTAACGATTATTTTTTAATGCCATAACATAAATGCATTTAGCACGTTACAGAAAATAATACTGTATTTACATTTGTAAATGTTATTCAAATTAATATTTTAGCTGTAATAGTTATTTTATGAAGAATTTTTTTTTACTGCTTTTAATTACCTGCTCCGCTTATTCACAATCGGAATACCCACAAGATTACTTTAGGAACCCTTTAGACATACCTGTTGTGCTTGCAGGAACTTTTGGTGAGTTACGTTCGTCGCATTTTCATTCTGGTTTAGACATAAAAACACAACACAAAGAAGGATTAAAAGTTTATGCTGCTGCAGAAGGCTATGTAAGCCGAATAAAAATTCAACATTACGGTTACGGAAAGGCTGTTTATGTTACACACCCAAATGGATATACCAGTGTTTATGGGCATCTTCAAAAACTATCTCCTCGCTTAGAAAATTATATAAAAGACTGCCAATATGAGCGCGAAAGCTATGAGGTTGAAGTTTTTCCTAATTCAGAAGAATTAAAAATCCAATCAGATGAAGTTATTGCTTATTCCGGTAATACTGGTGGCTCGTCAGGCCCACATTTACATTTTGAAATCAGGGACAATATTGAACGACCAATGAACCCAATGCTATTTGGAATCAACAGTGCCGATTCAAAAAAACCTCATGTCACTGGTATTTACGCTTATCCAAAGGATAAAAGTGCCCTTATCAATGGAAAAAATGAACGTGTAAAGCTACGCCTAATCCCACAAGCCAATGGAGATTACGAAGTTGAAAGTATAGATGCCTTTGGCAACATTGGTTTTGGTATTGTTGCGAATGATAAGCTAGATCTCGCTCCAAATAATAATGGAGTAAGTAATATTCAAACGTTTTTTAATGGCACTAAAAGTTTAGAAATAGATTTTAAACGTTTCAGCTTTGCAGAATCTAAACATATTAAGCGTTTAGTTGATTATGAGTATTATAAAACGGAGCGCAACAAAATTCAAAAGTTATTTATTCAAAAAAACAATCCGTTAAGTCTTTATAAAGATGCCTATGATAATGGTTATGTTATTGTTGAAGACAGTACGTCTTCTGTTTACAAAGTAAGAGTAAGGGATTTTGCCCAGAACGAAGCTTGGATAAGTATTCCCATTAACGGAAAGTATGAAGGGATTGAACCCACAGAAAAAGCTGACATTAATGAAAAAGCGTTGGTTTACAGTGATGTGCCAACCGAATTAGAAGATGGTAATATTAAAGTTAATTTCTATTCTGGTACGGTTTACGATGATACATTTATAGATTTTAGAGTGAGTTCCGATACACTTTTTCTTCACGAAGACACAGTACCGCTTCAAAAGAATTTTTACATTAATTACGACATTAGCAATTATAAATCTGAACACCGAGATAAGTTGTTCATCGCTAGATTATACGGTTACTATAAAAGACCAAGCTATGTTTCCACAAAACGAAAAAACAATATCTTAAGTGCTGGCAGTAAAATTTTTGGAATATACACATTAGCCGCAGATACTATTCCACCAACCATAACACCTGTAAATTTTAGAGACAAAAAATGGTTGAGCAAATACCGCTATTTAAAAGTTAATATAGATGATGACCTCTCTGGCATAAGTAAATACCGTGCAACGGTAAATGGTAAGTGGATTCTTATGGAATACGATTATAAAACCAACACTTTGGTGCACGATTTTAATGATGACGTCGTTAAAGATACCAAGAACGATTTAAAAGTAATTGTTACGGATAATGTTGGAAATAGTTCTACATTTGAAGCAACATTTTTTAGAAAATAAAACTAAACTAATTGAAACGTTTACAACTCACGGTCTTAATTGGCTTACTTTTTAGTGTCCTTTCCTTTTCGCAATCTGCAATAATCAGAGGTGTAATTTTAGACGAAGCCAACAACCCAATACGCGATGTTAATATTAAGGCGAGTTCTGGAGAAGGAACAACAACCAATGTTAATGGTTTTTATGAGATAAAAGTTTCTTCGGAAGTTGAAATCACTATTGTTTTTACCCATTTATCCCATAAACGTGTTGAGCAAAAATTCAACCTTAAAAACGGGCAAGAATTAGAATACAACCCTGTTTTAAAAACAGATGCCGTACAAATTGCAACTGTTGTTATAAACACAAACACCAGACAGTCAGTTAATGGAGTAACGTCCATTTCGCCTGAAATGATCAGAACCATAAAAGGCGCCCAACCAGGTGTTGAAAATATTTTGAAGACACTTCCTGGAGTTAATATTTCAAATGAATTGAGTACGCAATACTCTGTTCGTGGTGGAAATTTTGATGAAAATTTGGTTTATGTAAATGAAATTGAGGTTTACAGACCATTTTTAATCCGTTCCGGAAATCAAGAAGGTCTTAGTTTTGTAAATACGGATTTAGTACAAAATGTAGATTTTTCTGCTGGAGGGTTTCAAGCCAAATACGGAGATAAATTATCTTCTGTTTTAGACATCACCTACCGAAACCCTTATGAGTTTGGTATTCGCACAGACTTAAGCTTATTGGGTGGAAGTGTTGCTGCAGAAACCGTTTCTAAAAATGGAAAATTCTCAGGTATTGCAGGTGTGCGCTACCGAGACAACAGTTTAATATTAAACAACCTTGAAACTGAAGGTAATGTTGAACCTATTTTTGCAGATGCACAAACCTATTTAACATACCGTTTTTCTGATAAATTCCATCTGAATTTTCTCGGAAACATTTCATTAAACAAATACAATTTTCAACCAGAAAATAGACAAACCAACTTTGGTACTATTGACGAACCCGTGGCTCTTTTGGTGTTTTATGATGGCCAAGAAGAAGATCAGTACCAAACCTATTTTGGAGCATTTAAAGCCAATTATTTTGTGAACGAAGATTTAACTCTAAAATTAATTGGTTCTGCATACCATACTTTGGAACAAGAATATTTTGACATTTTTGCACAATATCGCTTAGGAGAAGTAAACACTAATATTGGTGATGAAGACTTGGGAGAAGTTGAATTTAGCGAAGGTATTGGTTCTCAATTAACCCATGCACGAAACGATTTGGATGCTTTTATAGTAAATGCAGAACATCGTGGTGATTATAAAGTTGATGATGAAAGTACGGTAGAATGGTCTGTGAAATACACTCACGAAGATATTAGAGATCGTTTGGTAGAATATGAAGTGATTGATTCGGCAGGTTTTTCCATTCGGCCGCCAATTTTCAGCCAACCAAACCCTCAGCCTTATGAGCCTTTTAATGGTCCGTTGACTGCTTTTGAAAATATTAGAGCTTTAAATAAAGTACAAATTGATCGTTTACAAGCTTTTGTTCAATACAGTAAGCGCACCAATTGGGGAACTAATGAAATATTTTATAATGCAGGTGTGAGAGCCCATAGCTGGACGGTTAATGGAGATGGTATTGAGAGTAACTCGCAAGCCGTTTTTAGTCCACGTGCACAATTCGCCATTAAACCAGATTGGGAAAAAGACATGCTCTTTAGAGTTGCTGGAGGTTTATATTACCAACCTCCTTTTTATAGAGAATTAAGAGATTCTTCAGGAGTAGTTCAACCCGATGTAAAGGCCCAAAAATCATATCATATTGTTTTGGGTAATGAATATAGTTTTGAAATCTGGGACAGACCCTTCAAACTAGTGACTGAAGCCTATTATAAAAATTTGACTGATGTTAATCCTTATACAGTTGAAAACGTAAGAATTAGATACCGTGCAGATAATAATGCCAAAGCGTATGCTTACGGTTTAGATATGCGTTTAAATGGCGAGTTTGTACCAGGGACCGAATCCTGGTTTAGCTTTGGCTATCTTAAAACAGAAGAAAATATAAATAATAGAGGTTATATTGCCAGACCAACTGACCAACGTTTAAAGTTTGGAGCGTTATTTCAAGATTATGTGCCTAATATTCCTGATTTAAAAATGTACTTAAACTTGGTTTACAATACAGGAGTTCCTGGCGGTTCTCCGAGCTATGCAGACCCTTATGATTATCAGGTTAGATTACGTGATTACAGACGTGCAGATTTAGGAATTAGTTATGTTTTGGTTGATTCTGAGAAAAGCTACAGTTCTAAATGGAAAAGCGCATTTAAGGATTTATCCATTGGGTTTGAAATCTATAATATGTTTGATAACCAAAACACAATTACCAATACTTGGGTGAGAGATGTGTACTCAAAACGGCAATTTGCCATTCCTAATTATTTAACTCCACGAGTTTTTAATTTAAGATTATCTGCAAGATTTTAAATGATCAATTAAGGCTCCACAAAATCCTTCAATACTGAAATCACATAATCCAATTGCTCTTTAGTATTAAAAATACTAAACGAAAAACGAACCGAAGGTTTCTTTAATTTTTCATCATTAAGAATTGCACTTAACACATGCGACTGCTGGTTGCTGCCACTTTGGCAAGCACTTCCTTTAGAACATGCAATTCCCTTTAAATCGAGTTGAAACTGTAACATTGGCGCTTTTTCTGGTGCAATGGGCAAAGAGACATTAACCAAAGTATATGTGCTTTTGTTTTTTTCCTCACAACCACCATTAAAAGTAACTCCTTGTAAGTGCTCCTTTAATTGCTGAATAAAGTAATGCTTTAAACCTGAAACATATTCACGCTCAGTTTCGAGATTAGAATACGCCATTTTCAGTGCCTCATCCATACCAATAATATTATGAATAGACTCTGTACCAGCTCTGTAACCACGCTCTTGCTCGCCTCCAAAAATTAAAGGTTTTAAGCCAGATTCTTTTCTAACGAAACAAAAACCTACACCTTTTGGTCCATGGAATTTATGAGCACTGGCTGCAAGAAAGTCAATAGGAATTACTTTTAAATCAATCTTATAATGCCCAACGGACTGAACTGTATCTGTATGAAATAAAGCATTATATGTTTTACAAAGATTTGACGCACGCTCAATATCAAGAATATTCCCAACTTCATTATTAATATGCATTAAACTTACAACCGGTTTATTGCTAGATTTAAGTAAATCCTCAAGGTGTGAGAAATCAATATTACCACAATCATCAAGGTTTACAAATTTCAATTTAACATTATATTCCTTTTGAAGTTGCTCAGCTGTGTGCAATACGGCATGGTGTTCAATCCTTGAAGTAATAATTTCCGTTACTCCCAAATCTCGCACTGCACTACGCAATGCTAAATTATCAGCTTCTGTTCCACCTGATGTAAATACAATTTCAGAGGCAGAAATATTAAAATAACTGGCTATATTTTTACGACATTGTTCTAAAAGAGACTTTGAAGAACGACCAAAACTATGTGTGGACGAAGCATTGCCGTAGTTATCCTTTAAAACTTGGGTCATACGCTCAACGACCTCTGGTCTCAATTGGGTCGTTGCTGCATTATCTAAATAAACATGGTTCATGCTGCAAAAATATTGCAAATAAAATTATTTAGATAATGGAGCGTTATAATTTTACAAATCCATTATTTTTGTTGAAAATTAGTCTATGATACGTCGTTTTTATATAATCCTTTGCTTAGCTTTTCTTGTTGCCTGTGATGATGGTGATATTTTAACTGTTGATTTAGTGTTTGATGGTGAATTGGATCAATGTGAAAACAACAACGAATCCTATTTAATTTATGATTTAAAGGAAGATCCCAGTGAATCTCTATCGCTTATCCTTCCAAAAAATGCCACTAATGAGTTGTTGTTTACTACTGCTACTCCAATAGACAATCCTGTAATTATAAATATTAACGGTACAGATGTTAGGTTTAATTACAGAACCTACAATAGAACTGTTGTTAACAATGGCTCTAATAAAGAATTATGCGCAACTATTCCTCCATCAAACTTAAATATTCTTGAAGATTACGAAGCGTTTTCAGGTACAGTTGAAGTAACATCCACTTTTGAAGATGATGATGAAGACGGAGTACCAACAGAATTTGAAGGACGCGGAGAACCTGATGCGGATGGTAATTTTCCTAATGCACAAGACACTGATTTGGATGGTATCCCAGACTATTTAGATGAGGATGACGATAACGACAATGTTAAAACCATTGATGAAATTGATAATAGTGATGGTGATGACGACCCAACTACAAACCCAATGGATACTGATGGTGATGGCGAGTTAGACTATTTAGATATGGATGATGATGGTGATGGAATTGATACTCGCTTAGAAGATGAGAATGGCGTAAATGGTCCTGGTGATGACTATGCTGAAAATGAAGCCGGTGAAACAGTCCCACATTATAAAAATACACTAGAAGACACCTCGTACGAGTTTACCGGTTTTATAGAAAATGCTCCTTACATCAGAACTGTAAGAACCAGTTTTATAATTAGAGATTTTGATTTAGAAATTTTTAGAACTGAATTTATAGATTTTGGTACGCTAGTCAACGAATTTGACCCTAATGATGAAGACGATGACTAAGCCTCAATATTCTGAAATATCCTAACTTCTGTGGCACCTAGACCATAGGTTTTATAATCTGCATCGTAGAATTTAACATTATTGTATCGACCAAAAAGCGTTTCCAATTCTTGGCGTAATACTCCTTCTCCTACTCCATGGATAAACACTACTTTAGGTATACGCTTTCTTATGGCAAATTCTAGTTGACCTCTGGCTGTATCTAATTGCAGATTGAGCATATCAAAATTGGTCATTCCTCTTGTAGATTCTGTTAAATTGTGAATATGCAGATCAACTTCAAATTTTGGTGCGTTACGCTCTTTTGGTTTTCCAGTGGGAGTTTGCTTTCTTTTTTTGGATTCTTTTTCTTTTTTTACCGCTTCAATATCAGAATTGTAAACGGCATTTTCTAAACTGCGTGTATTGGATGATACCATGAGTTCATTAGCTTCAAACTGAAACTGAAAGCCATCAGCATCTTCGATCGTAACCGTGTTTTCTTCAACTTTTGTTACAACTCCAATAATAGCATCATCTATGGTTTCTACCTTATCTCCTATTTTCATCCTCTTCAGGTTTTACAAAGGTTTCTTCTTCTTTTTTTTCAGATTTACTTGGAATGTTTCTAGATGTTCTATAAATTCCAAAAACCAACAGAGCAACACCTCCTATAAGTAAGTATGTGTTTTGTTTTTCTTCTGCCTGAACATATAATGCCACTAAGCCACCAACAATAATGCATAAGAAATTAACAAGTCTAGAAATATTCATAATTTAATTTTAAAAAGAGATACAAAGGTATATAATTATTTAGCGCTTCAATTATAAAAGTCTATGTCAAATTCTTACTTTAGCAGTATGATTTTGTCATTAAAAGGATTGGAAGATTACATGTTGCCGTGTATGTGGAAACAGACATTTAATGTAGAATGTTTTGGGTGTGGCATTCAACGATCTATGGCTTTAATTCTAAAAGGAGAGTTTATTGGTGCGTTTTATATGTATCCTGCAATCTACACTTTAATTGCATTGTTTTCTTATTTATTGCTTCATTTAAAGTTTCAGTTTAGGCATGGTCATTCTGTTCTTTTAGGACTATTTATCTTAAATATTAGTATTATTGTAATCAGTTTTATATTAAAAACCTTTTAAATCAACTAAACATGGAAAAACAACAATTACCTAATGCAACCTTGATTCTCGTAATGGGAATTCTATCTATTATAGGATGCTGCTGTTACGGATTACCTGGTCTTATTTTTGGTGTCGTAGCTGTTGTATTAGCAGGAAAAGCAACTAAATTATATAAAGAAGCACCTGAAAATTATTCAGGATTTGGAAACGTAAATGCCGGAAAAATAATGGGTATCATCGGAATTGTACTAAGTGTATTAATGGTAATTTACCTTATTTGGATTATCTCGTATTTTGGATGGGAGACATTGCAAAACCAAGAATTAATGCAAAAACGCGTTGAAGAAATGATGGGGCAACAATAAGCTATTGTTTCAACTTACAATAAATAAAAAGCGATTTTCTTAATTGAAAATCGCTTTTTTTATATAATCTATTCGCATTCTTTTCTAAAACTAAGATTCAAATTCTTTTAAGGTTTTTGTGATAATTGAAACACAGTCTAAAAGTTGCTCTTTTGTCATCACTAAAGGTGGAGCAAAGCGTATAATGTTTCCATGCGTTGGTTTGGCCAACAAGCCGTTATCTCTAAGCGCTATACAGATATTCCAAGCGGTATCACTATCCTCATCATCGTTTATTACAATAGCATTTAATAAGCCTTTTCCTCTTACAAGGTTTACAACAGAACTTGTTTCAATATACTTATTCATTTCACTTCTGAATAATTCTCCAAGTTGAAATGCGTTTTCTGCCAAGTCCTCATCGCGCACTACTTCTAAAGCTGCCATAGCAACGGCTGCTGCAATTGGATTTCCTCCAAATGTACTTCCATGATTTCCTGGTCTAATTACATTCATAACAGGATCATTCGCCAATACTGCAGAAACTGGATATGCTCCACCAGATAATGCTTTACCAAGAATTAAAATATCTGGATTTACATTTTCGTAATTAACCGCTAACAATTTTCCGGTTCTTGCAATACCAGTTTGTACTTCGTCTGCAATAAATAGTACATTATGTTTTTTACATAATGCTTTAGCTTCTGCTAAATAGTTTTCACTTGGTACATAAACTCCTGCTTCACCTTGTATAGGTTCTACTAAAAAACCTGCTACATTCTTATTGTTTTTTAATGCTTCTTCTAATGCTTGGAGATTATCGTATTCAATTTTAATAAACCCTTCTGTGTATGGTCCAAAATTCTTTCGAGCTACAGCGTCATTACTAAACGAAATTATAGTTGTTGTTCTTCCGTGAAAGTTATTTTCGCAAACAATAATTTCTGCTTCATTCTCATCAATACCTTTTACCTCATAAGCCCATTTTCTACAGATTTTTAAAGCCGTTTCTACCGCTTCAGCTCCTGTATTCATTGGTAAAAGTTTATCAAAACCAAAGTACTCTGTAGCAAACTTCTCATACTTACCTAGCATATCGTTATAAAATGCTCGTGAGGTTAAGCTCAATGTTTGCGCCTGTTTATGCATTGCATTAACTATGGTTGGATGACAGTGTCCTTGATTAACCGCTGAGTATGCAGAAAGAAAATCGTAATATTTTTTCCCTTCAACATCCCATACAAACACACCTTCCCCTTTACTCAATACTACTGGTAACGGATGGTAATTGTGTGCACCATATTTGTTTTCTAAATCTATCGCTTGTTGCGACGTTAATTGGTCTATAACAGCCATTTTAAAATAATTTAATAAATGAATAAAAAATTATTCCTTCTGTACCTTTATTCTTTCAAAAAGCCTTGAAAAAGCAGCGTGGGAGAGAAATCATCCCTAGAGGTTGCAAGATACTAAATTCTATGATAATTTTCAGAAAATACAAGACTCAATTTATAGGTAGACATTATTAAAATAACAATATCTTTGCTCCCAAAACACTACTAAATGCCAAGAAGAGAACGGAACAAGTTTGTTAAACGAGGACAAATCATAGAAATTTTAATTGAGGATTATGCCTTTGGTGGAAAAGGTATTGGTCGCATTAGAAACGAGCATGGTGAGTTTGTGGTTTTTGTACCTAATACATTACCTGGGCAACTTGTAAAAGCACAGATTAAAAAGAGCAGTAAAAAGTATGCTGAGGCGAAACTTTATGACGTTCTTAAACCGTCTGAAGACGAAATAGAAGTGCCGTACCAAGACATTCCTGGTGCTCCGTACATACAATTACCTATTGAAAAACAGCATAACTATAAAAAGCAAAGTACGCTTGAGTTATTTAAACGTATCGGAAAAGTTGCAAATATTGAAGATAAGTTTGATGAATTTGTAAATTCCCCAAACACCTTTCACTACCGCAATAAAATGGAGTATGGTTTTTCTGCCATAGGATACGACAGAAACCTTAAAACAGACGTTGACGAATTCACCTTAGGTTTTAAACGTAGAGGCACATGGTGGTGCGGAGACAACCTCGATAAAGATTCTGGATTGTTTGATGCTGAATTTGAAAATCATTTAAAAGATATACGTGAGTATTGTAAAGCTACAGGTCTGGCTCCTTGGCACGCACCGAAAAAGGAAGGTTTTTTTAGATATTTTGTAGTTCGTAAATCTTATAAAACTAATAAGTTACTTTTTAATTTAGTGACTACCACATATGATTTACCACAATTTGATTTAGATAAATTCGGGCAGTATTTAGTAGAACTTTTTGGAGACCGCGTTGCTGGATTATTACACACCATTAATGATGAAGTGGGCGACAGAACTATTGCCACCACAGGAAGCATCAATTTAATTTACGGAGACGATAAAATTGTTGAAGAACTTTTAGGACTAAATTTTGAAATTAGCATGAAAAGTTTTTTCCAGACCAATCCAAAATGTGCTGAGAAATTGTATTCTAAAGTTGTGGATTATGCTTTGGAAAATAAAGAGGCGATTGACAATACTGTTGTTTTAGATTTATTCTGTGGAACAGGAACCATAGGTCAAATTATTGCAAGTAAAGCCACAAACACTAAAATTGTTGGTGTAGATATTATAGCTTCTGCCATTAAAGATGCTAAGGAAAATGCAAAACGAAATAATATAGAAGGACTAGAGTTTTATGCCGCAGATGTTGGTAAGTTCTTAACTGAACACCCAGAATACCAAAATAAAATACGAACTATAATTTTAGATCCTGCAAGAGCTGGCATCGCTCCCAAAACCCTTAAAAAAATAATAAACCTAAATGCGGAACGTTTGGTTTATGTATCTTGTAATCCTGCAACACAAGCAAGAGACACAGAGCAACTAATGCAAGCTGGTTATGAGATTAAGAAACTAAGTTTAGTTGATCAATTTCCACATACAGCGCATATTGAAACGGTGGTTTTGTTTGAAAGAAGTTAAGTGTTGATTTGTTTATTCGTTGATTTGTTTAATAGAGCATGAAAACATATTCATTTGAAAAATTAGAAGTTTGGCAAGATTCTGTTGTTCTTGTTAAACTTATATACTCAATAACAAATTCTTTTCCTTCAGAAGAAAAGTTTGGTTTAGTGAGTCAATTGCGCAGAGCATCAATATCAATAGCCTCAAATTTGGCAGAAGGAACGTCAAGAAAAACCCAAAAAGACAAAGCTCATTTCACAACAATTTCATTTAGTTCTGCTATGGAAATTTTAAATCAACTTATAATTAGTAAAGATTTGGGCTTTATTTCTGAGAATGATTATATATTAGCTCGTCAAAAAATTGAAAAAATAACCAATATGCTTAATTCGTTACGCAATTACCAACTAAACAAATAAACGCATCAACTAAACTTATGCCTTTAATAAACAAAACAAAAAAAATTATAGCTTTAGCCATTGGAGTGTTTATAACCGTGAATCTACAAAGTTGCGAACGCGACGATATCTGTGCTGCAAGCACCGCAACCACTCCTCGTCTAATCATAGAGTTTTATGATGTTACCAGTACAGAGGATTTAAAAAGTGTCCCTAGATTAACAGCTTATGGTGAAGGTTTGGTGACCGATCCTAATGAAGAAACGAATCCTGATCTTCTTCTAGCCTTTAACGAAAACTTAAACGCATTAGAGTTGCCTCTTATTATAGAAAATGAAGACATTGAAGTAACCTCACGTTTTATTCTTGAAAGAGATTCCAACCTTAGGTTAGATGAAGATGATACTACCGACTCAAACATCGATATTATAGATGTGTCATATATTCCAGAGTTTGAATATGTCTCCAGAGCCTGTGGCTATAAAACTATATTTACGAATTTGACAGTAAATGTAGATACAGATGATGATAGTGACCCTTGGATTAGCAATATAATAGTTGACGTAGAAACCATAGAAAATGAAAATACCGTACATGTACGCATCTTACATTAAAAGCATTGCTCTTCTGCTTTTGTGTTCTACAATGGCATTTGCACAGCAAAACGATAAAAAGAAAACCGTAAAGGACACTCTAATTTTTAAGCAAAAATATGGGCTTAGACTTGGGACTGATTTAAGTAAATTGGCACACACCTTTTTAAGCGATGATTATACAGGTTTTGAAATCATGGGTGATTATCGTTTAACCAAACAAATATATTTGGCAGGAGAATTGGGTAATGAAGAGCGAACGATTACTAATGAGGTTTTAGACAACACCACAAAGGGCAGTTATTTTAAAGGAGGTATTGACATCAACTTCTATAAAAACTGGCTCGATATGGAAAACATGATTTATGCCGGATTTAGAGTTGGTGCAAGCACCTTTAGCCAAACCTTAAATAGCTTTGACGTTTATAACTTTTATAACCAATATTGGGATGAAGGTCAGCTATCATTTGAAGAGGGTCAAGAATTTAAAGGCCTAACGGCTCTTTGGGGAGAGTTAATAACTGTCTCTTATACACATCTCCGAGCCCACGAGAC
>CAJXVG010000058.1 GCA_913061495.1 uncultured Winogradskyella sp. | reverse complement strand
CGAGATCAGCCTCGGTCTCGTGGGCTCGGAGATGTGTATAAGAGACAGTATTTATTTCATTTTTAATGGTTTCTGTTCAGGGTTTTGCTCAAAACTTTGAAGAAAAAGTAGATTCTTTAATGAATTTAATGACGCTTCAGGAAAAAATAGGGCAAACCGTAATGTATGGAGGTAGTTATGACCAAACAGGTCCAATAGTTGGTGCAGATAACGGTAAGTTTATTCGAGAAGGTAATATGGGAGCCATGCTTAACGCTATGTCTGTAAAAGGTACTCGCGATTTACAAAAGGTAGCTTTAGAAGAAACCCGTTTAGGCATTCCGTTATTATTTGGTTATGACGTCATTCACGGTCACAGAACTATTTTTCCTATCAATTTAGGGCTAGCAGCTAGTTGGGATTTAAAAATGGTTGAAGAAAGTTCGCGTATAGCAGCTGAAGAAGCTTCGGCAGAAGGTATTCATTGGACGTTTGCACCAATGGTAGATATTTCTAGAGAGCCTCGTTGGGGAAGAATTTCAGAAGGTGCTGGAGAAGATGTCTATTTAGGAAGCCAAATCGCAAAAGCCTATGTTAAAGGTTTTCAAGGAAATGATTTATCCCAACCCAATACCATATTGGCTTGTGCAAAACATTACGTAGCTTATGGAGCAGCACAAGCAGGACGAGACTATCATACAACAAATATGAGTGAAGGAGAGTTGCGAAATGTGTATCTGCCACCTTTTAAAGCTACTGTAGATGCTGGTGTAGAAACATTTATGTCTGCATTTAATGAACTTAATGGGGTGCCAACTTCTGGTAATAAATTTACGCTTCGAGATATTTTAAGAAAAGAATGGAAGTTTGAGGGCTTTGTCGTTTCAGATTATACTTCAATAAATGAAATGATTCTTCACGGATTTGCAAAAGATAGTATAGATGCTACTAGGATTGGGATGAATGCAGGTGTCGACATGGATATGATGGGTGAGGTTTACCGTAAACATTTAAAAACTTTAGTTGAAGAAGGTAGAGTTTCAGAACAGTACATTAATGAAGCTTGCAAGCGCATTTTATTAGCAAAATATAAGTTAGGTTTGTTTGATGATCCTTATAGTTACATTGATGAACAGCGTGAAAACACCACGAAATACAAACCAGAATTTTTAGCCAAAGCAAGAGAAATTGCAGCAGCCTCTTCAGTACTGTTGCAGAATAAAAACCATGCATTACCACTTTTTAATGAGTTAAAATCCATTGCGTTTATTGGCCCTTTAGTTAAAGACGAATCTGAAATTATAGGAAACTGGGCAGCAAAAGGAGATAGGGAAGGAAAAGCTGTAAGTGTATTTGAAGGAGTTTCAGAATATTTAAAACCAAATCAAATATTATATGCTAAAGGATGTGAAATTTTAAAAGATGATGAATCTGGTTTTAATGAAGCTGTCTCAGTTTCTAAAAAAGCAGATGAAATAGTTTTAGTAATGGGAGAAGGACATCATATGAGTGGTGAAGCAGCTTCTAGAAGCAACTTAAAAATTCCAGGAATTCAACCCAAACTGATTAAAAAAATTCGTGAAGCTAATCCAAATAAAAAAATAATATTGGTATTAATGAATGGTCGTCCAATAAACCTCTCTGATGAGGTAAATTTAGTGGATGCTATTTTAGAGGTATGGTTTCCTGGTACAATGGGCGGAGCGGCAACTGCTGATTTACTTTTTGGAAAAGTGAATCCTTCAGGAAAACTAACGGTGACTTTTCCAAGAAATGTTGGTCAGGTACCAATTTATTACAATATGAAAAATACAGGACGACCAATACCTGAAAACAACTCAAATGAAGATTATAAAAGCAATTATATTGATGTGCCAAATTCACCTTTGTTTGTTTTTGGACATGGATTGAGTTATACTAATTTTGAGTATTCTGCTTTGAAATTATCAACTAATCAGCTGACATTTTCTGATAGTATTACTGCTTCCGTTGACATTACAAATACTGGTAACATGGACGGACATGAAATAGCTCAACTTTACCTACATGATAAAGTTGGAAGCGTTACACGTCCAATAAAGGAACTCAAGGGTTTTCAGAAAATATTCTTAAAAAAAGGTGAGAGTAAAACTTTAACATTTACCATTTCAGTTGAAGATTTAAAATTCTATAACAACGAAATGAAATATGCAGTAGAGCCTGGTGAATTTGAAATTGCAATTACGCCAAGTTCTAACTTTAAATTTAAACATGGTTTTCAATTAAAATAATCCATTAATACAACGCTTATGAAAAGAATACTACTTTATTTATTTGTAATTTTTAGCGCATTTACTTACGCTCAAGAGTATGCATACTTAGATTTTGGAAATTCCTCTAATACAACTGATGGTAATTGGAACAATGTTATTGTTTCAACTCAAAATGAAGAGGGACTCACATTAAATGTAATAAATTCTAACGGAACAGATACAGGTGTTGTATTTACACTTTCAGATTCTTTTGATCACATTAATGGCAATGGAACAACTGCGCCCAATGGTGCATTACCATTTCCGGCATCAGCATCAAGAGATAGTTTCTTTGGTGCTACGGATCCTGGTTTTAACAACAATGTTAATATAACAGGAGGTTTTACCTTGTCTGGTTTAGATCCTGTAAAATATTATTCTTTTTCAGTATTTAGTTCACGTACAGGTGTAAGTGATAATCGTGAAACATTATATTCTGTCGTAGGTGCTACTTCAAGTTCTCAAGCTCTTAACCCTGCAAATAATACTACAAACACAGCTGATATATTAAATATTCAGCCTAATGGAAGTGGTGAAATCACTTTTCAAGCTGAGCCAGGACCTAATAACACAAATGGATTTGGGTTTTATTATTTAGGTGCAATTCAACTAATTATTAGTGATACTCCAATAAGTGATACTACACCAGATCCTGAATTAACTCTAAATTATCCTAATGGAGGTCACCTTTGGGAAGTGAATAAAACAGTTAGGGTGAAATGGGAAAGTATTTCTGTTCCAGATATGTTAATAGAGTTTTCATCAGACAATGGCTTAAACTGGACCACTATTGCTAATGTACCAGGATCTCAACAATATTATGACATGGTGGTACCTAATGAAATATCTATGGATTGCTTAATTAGGATTTCAGGTGAAGGTTTAAATGATGTTAGTGAAAATGTTTTTGAAATAATTCCAAACGAAGGTGTAATTTACAAAATTGCTATTTTGGGCTCTTCCACTGCTGCGGGAACAGGTCCTTCGGATATTAATGAAGCTTGGGCGTGGAAATATGAAACCTATCTTACAGAGATGGATACACGATATAAAGTTGAAAATTTAGCCTTAGGTGGTTTTGCTACCTATAATGTATTGCCAACAGGAACACCTATTCCCAGCGGTATTAATAGAACTGTAGATGTTCAAAGAAATATCACGAAAGCTATTGATATTCAAGCTAATGGTATCATTGTTAATTTACCTTCAAATGATGCGGCAAGTGGCTATCCTGTAGCAGATCAATTATATAATTATGGACTAATCAGTACTGATGCCGCAAATGCTGAAATACCAATGTGGGTTACAACTCCTCAACCAAGAAATTTTGGGTCTAATACCACAAACTTAAATATTCAATTAGATATGTTGACAGAAACCTATAATGTGTTTGGAGATGAAACCATTGATTTTTGGACAGGTTTTGGGCAATCTGATGATAACGGGATTCTGCCAGAATATGATTCAGGTGATGGAGTCCACATGAATTCAGATGCACACCAAATACTTTATGAAAGGGTCATAGGGATGGATATTCATACACAAGTAAAAAGTGCTGTTGACGCATTAAGTGTGGAAGATAATGAAATTGCCAGGTTTACGTTATTTCCAAACCCAATCTCCCAGCAAGCCACATTGAAATTCAATGAGTATATAAATGGAAATATCAATATCTCAATTATAGATATTTTAGGGCAAGTTGTTGAAAACCGAAACTATGAAGTAAGTAGTCAAACAGTTATATGGGAAAGACAAGAATTAAGCTCAGGGGCTTATTTTATGAGAATTAGCAATGCATCAAAAATATATACGATTAAAATTTTTATTAACTAAAATCAAATTCATTATGAAAAAAATTACACTTATTTTAGTATTAATATCTTATGTGTCTTTTGCGCAAGATTACACATATATAGATTTTGGGATAACATCTCAAGAAACAGTTGGTAATTGGAACAATGTTTCAATAGAGAATGCAGCGGATGCATCAGGACTAGTAGTAAATTTAATAGACTCTAATGGAGCCAGCACTGGTGTTACATTAACTATTGATGATGCTTTTGATACCGTTAATACAAGTGGAAATGCCTCACCAGATCCATCATTACCGTTTCCAGATACAGCAGCTAGAGATAGCTTTTTTGGAGAGACTAGCGACTTTAACGGAACTTTAGAAGCTACAGGAGGTTTTACCCTAACAGGATTAGATCCTTTAAAATATTACTCTTTCTCAATTTTTGCATCTAGAAATGGTGTAAGCGACAACAGAGAGACACAGTATACTTTGGCGGGTTCAACAACTGAAATTGTGACCATAAACCCCTCCAACAATACTACGGATACAGCAGATGTGGTTGACATTCAATCTAACGCTAGTGGAGAAATTACTTTAACGGCTCAGCCAGGTCCAAGCAACGACAATGGTTTTGGCTTCTATTATTTAGGAGCTATTGAAATGATTGCGTCAGATATTCAGCTTTCTACAGAAGATTTTGCACTTATAGATATCTTGGATGTTTACCCTAATCCTGTGAAAGATATACTTGATGTAAGGATGAATTTAAAAGAGGAATCTAAAATAGATATGAAGATTTACGATATCAACGGAAGATTAGTTACAAACTTATTTAATGAAATAAAAAGTGAAGGTGCATTTCAATATATATGGGAGAGATCTTCTAGTAAAGAAGCTATAAGCTCTGGTATGTATTTCTTAAAGATTAAGGTTAACGATATAACAGAAACAAAGAAGATTTTCTTTGAATAATTAAAGCAAAGATTGATAGCCAATATGCCACATATGATGAACAAAATAAAATATTTATGCTTGTTTCTCTGTGTGGCATTTTTTTTTAAAATTTATTCACAAACTAAAACCATTAACTCTGGCTGGCAATTTTCAGAAGATAATACAACTTGGGAAACTGTAAATATTCCACATACCTGGAATGACAAAGATGCTTTTGATGATGTGGCTGGTTATAGACGTGGTTTAGGGTATTATAAAAAGCAGGTTTTTATCGCTTCGGAAGAAAACGATAAAATTCAGTATTTAAAATTTAATGCTGTAAACCAAGAAGCAACGGTCTTTATTAATGGTGAAAAAGTTGGAAATCACAAAGGCGGTTACACTGCTTTTAATTTCAATATTACTGAATATCTAAAATATAATAATTACAATCTCATTGAAGTTACAGTAGATAACACACATAATATAGATATTCCACCGCTAGATGCTGATTTTACGTTTTATGGTGGGATTTATCGCGATGTGGAATTAATTTCACAGCCAAAACAGCATTTAAGTTTAAAGGATTTTGCTTCTGATGGTTATTATGTGAATTATTATAATGTATCACAAGAAAAAGCAGGAGTAGAGGTAAAGTTGCTCATAGATAATTTTGAAACTTTAAAATCTAAAAACCATATCTACCTTAAAATTTTAAATGCAGAAGGCAATTTGGTTTTAGAAGAGCATCAAGGTTTTTCAATTGATAAAAGTGTATCTGAAGTTTTTAATATAAAGTTTCCTGAAATTAAAAACCCTAAATTATGGTCGCCAGACAGTCCTTATTTATATAAATTAGAAATTATCTTAACTGATAAAAACGGAACTGTTTTAGATTCTAAATCTTCAAATATTGGCTTTCGTTGGGCAACTGTTGATGCTGAAAAAGGCTTCTTTTTAAACGGAAAACACATTAAATTAATAGGTGTTAATCGTCATCAAGATTATGAAGGTTATGGAAATGCGGTTCCAATTTCCCTTCAGAAAAAAGATATTCATCTTATAAAAAATATGGGAGCAAATATGATTCGATTTGCTCATTATCCGCATACGCGAGAACTATATAAACTCTGTGATGAACTTGGGATTTTAGTTTGGACAGAAGTCCCTATTGTAAATTTGGTAACAAACTCAGAGGCCTTTTTTGATACAGCATTAAAAATGCAAGAAGAACATTTAAAGCAATATTATAATTATCCTTCTGTGGTGATGTTTGGTTACATGAATGAGGTTTTTTTAAGACTTCAGTTCGATAAAAAGAAGCCTGATGAAGAACGCAAAAAATTAAAAAAAGACACCTATAGACTTACCCAACAATTAGAAAAACTTACTAGAGAAAAGGCACCAAACCACATTACGGTAATGGCTTTGCATTATAATGAGATATATAACGAAACTAAGTTGGCAGATATACCTATGCTTATCGGCTGGAATCTTTATTTCGGTTGGTATTACGAGACCATTCCAGATTTAGGGAAGTTTTTAGACGACCAGCATAAACGTTTTCCAAACCGCTCGCTTTTGGTTTCTGAGTACGGTCCAGGAGCAGATGTTAACATTTCGACTAAAAGCCCAATGACTTACGATTATTCACAAGAATATCAACTTAAACTTCATAAAAGTTATTATGAACAAGTGCAAGATCGCGAATTTGTTACAGGTATGACTGCTTGGAATTTCGCAGATTTTGGTTCAGAATTCCGTGGTGAGTCAAGGCCTCATGTCAATCAAAAAGGATTGGTGCAATACAATCGTGAGCCTAAGGAAATTTACTATTGGTATCAATCCGTTTTGCGTAGTGATAAACCAATGATTCATATTGCAAATTACCAAAAAAACATAACACTAATTGAAGAAAACATTTATCAAATAACAGTGTTTTCAAATCAAAAAACAGGAGAAATTTTCTTAAATGATAAGTTTATTGAGGCATTGAATTTTACTTCAGGAGTTGCAAAAATCAACCTTCAATTAGAAGATGGGAAGCAAACTATAAAAGTTAAATCAGATACTATTAGTGATACAATGGAGTTGCAGGTTAATGTGGTTGATAACTTTAAAACAAAACCGATTGAGAATTTGGCGATTAACTTAGGCACGCATATTAACTTTTTAGATAAAGAAAAAGAAATCACATTTTTAGCTGATAGAGCATATACAAAAAGCCATTATGGTTATGTTGAAAGTTCTGGGAAATGCCAACGAAAAGTAGTACCCAATAATATTAAAAACACAAATCTTGAAGGGATTTTTCAAACTATTTTGATGGATTGCTCAATATACAGAGTTGATGTTCCCGACGGTACTTATAAAGTGTCATTGTATTTTGTGGAACCACAACTTAAGAGCAAGGAAAAAATAATTTTTAATTTAAAATATGATGTTGAGCAACCTGAAGAAAACAAGCAACGCATTTTTGATATTCTATTAAATGATCAACTTATTACAGCCAAGTTCAACATGGCTAATGAATATCCAGATAGATATGGTATTATAAAATCGGTAAAAATTAATATTAAAAACAGCGAAGGTCTTACTATTAGGCTCCACCCAATTGTAGGGCAAACAGTAATAAGCGGTATTTTAATTGAAAAATTAAACTAAATGAACAAAGTAATAATAGTTTTTTTAACATTGGTGACATTCTCTGTGTCAGCTCAAAACAAGTCAACCTACACTTATGCTATTAAAGGAAAAGATACTTTAAAGTTAGATGTATATACACCAAAAAACATAAAAACATCAGATACTCTACCTGTGTTACTATGGATGCATGGTGGTGGATTTGCAGTAGGAAGTAGAGATTTTATAGATGATGAGCGTTTAACAAAATATGTGGCTGAGGAGCAAAATTATATAGGTGTTTCTATTTCATACCGTTTATTAAGAAAATGGAAAACAAGTGGTTTTGGTTGTGATTGTACAAAAGATGAAAAACTAGAAACTTTCAAAGAGGCTGTTATGGATTATATGGACGCAGCAAAATATATTGTGAATCATGCTAAAGAACTCCAAATTGATACAACAAAAATAATTGCAGGAGGCAGTAGTGCAGGAGCAGAAGGTGTTTTAAATGCTGTTTTTCTACGTGAATATTTTATTGACAATACAGAAGATTATACCAATGTTAAGTTTGCTGGTGTATTTTCTTGTGCTGGTGCAGTAGTTGATGCAAGTTATGTTACTAAAGAAAATGCAGTACCATCTGTATTATATCATGGAGTAAAAGATCAACTTGTGCCTTTTGATAATGCGCCTCATCATTATTGTGAGCCTACAAAAGCAGGCTACCTTTTTTTAGATGGTTCTAATGTTATTGCTAAAAAACTGGAAAAATTTGAAACATCCTACTATTTCAATATAGTAAAAGAGGCCATGCACGAAATTTCAGCTATTCCGTTTGATGATTTAGATAAAGTATTTAACTTTTTTAAACAAACGGTTTTCAATAATGAGATTGTTCAAACTAAAATTATAAAAACAAGGAAAGAATGAGAAATTTAGTGTTTTTGTTATTGTGGTTTTTAATGTTTCAATCCTGTAAACAGGAAGGCAATCAATCCCAAGTCAGCTCCAGCGCAGTAGATAACTCTAAAAGACCAAATATCGTTTACATCATGGCAGATGATCATGCTGAACAGGCGATTAGTGCTTATGGTCATATCATTGGTCAGTTAGCACCAACTCCTAATATCGATAGAATTGCAAAAGAAGGTGCGCTCTTCAAAAATAACTTTTGTACCAATTCTATTTGTGGGCCAAGTCGTGCTGTAGTGTTAACAGGTAAGTTTAGTCATATTAATGGATTTAAGATGAACGGAAACCGTTTTGATGGTAGCCAACAAACGTTTCCTAAGTTATTACAAAAAGCGGGTTATAATACCGCAATGATTGGAAAGTGGCATTTACATGGCAATCCTGAAGGTTTTAACTACTGGAACATTTTAAAAGATCAAGGTAATTACTACAATCCAGATTTTATTTCACCAAATGAAACTACAAAACTTGTTGATACAACTCGGATTGAAGGCTACGCCACAGATATTATTACGGAAGATGGTTTAGCTTATCTCAAAAGTGTTAAAGATTTAGATCAACCATTTATGCTTATGCTACAACATAAAGCACCACATAGAAATTGGATGCCTGCCTTAAGGCATGCTAATAAATTTGATTCTATAAAACTTCCATTACCAGACACTTATTTCACAAATCATGAAGGTTCATTAGGCTCAAAGCAGCAATTACAAACCATTTACAAGGACATGTATGAAGGTCACGATTTAAAAATGACCGAGAAAAAAGGCAGTCCAGAATTGGCATGGAATCCTTGGAAAACAGATTTTGAACGGATGACACCAGAGCAGCGTGCCGCGTGGGATAAAGCTTACCAAGCGAAAAACGATGCCTTTCATGATGCAAACCTATCTGGTAAAGCATTAGCAAAATGGAAAGGTCAACGCTATTTACAAGAATATTTGGCAACCATTGCATCAGTTGATGAAGGTGTCGGACGTGTTTTAGATTACTTGGATAAAAACGGATTAGCCGAAAATACTATTGTGGTTTATACCACAGACCAAGGATTTTATTTAGGTGAAAAAGGCTGGTTTGATAAGCGTTATATGTATGAAGAATCATTAGCAATGCCTTTGTTGGTAAAGTATCCTAAACATATTGAGGCTGGGACTGAAGTGACTGCATTGACACAAAACCTTGATTTTGCTGAAACCTTTTTGGATTATGCAAAAGCAGAAATCCCAGAAGATATGCAAGGAAAATCCTTACGACCATTATTAGAAAACACCTTTGATAAAAATGAAGATTTTAGAGATGCTGTATATTATCATTATTACGATTATCCAGCATTCCATATGGTGAAAAAACACTACGGAATTAGAACCAAGCGTTACAAGCTAATGCATTTTTATGATGATATTGATACTTGGGAATTGTATGATTTAGAAGAAGATCCAAAGGAAATCCATAATCAAATTGATAATCCAGAATATGATGTTATTGAAGCAAAATTAAAATCACAGTTAACAGCTTTACAAAAACAATATAATGTTACTGATGAAGAGTTTAAGCAAGCTCCAAAAGAAAATGTAGAACGAGCGTACAAACAATTTGAAAGATTAAGAGGTGACTCAGGCACATCTTACGACCCAATAACCAATAGTGATACCAAATTATAATCCATGAAAAAACTACTTTTCTACTTACTTATTGTATTTGTTTATTCTTGTAAAAATGATGATAAAAAGAATTTAGGAAAACATTCTAATTTCAAAGAAAAAACAAACACTGAAATAAACACTTTGCAAACTTATTGCAATCCATTAGATATAGATTACACTTATATGGTTTACAATTCTAGCCGCAATCAATCTTACCGTTCTGGTGCAGATCCTGCTGTCATAGAATTTAAAGGCGAGTATTATATGTTCGTCACACGTTCTTTTGGCTATTGGCACTCAAAAGATTTATTCAACTGGAAATTTATAAAACCACAACAATGGTTTTTTGAAGGCAGTAATGCGCCAACAGCTTTCAATTACAAAGATTCTTTAGTGTATTTCGCTGGTGATCCAGCAGGTTATGGTAGTATTTTATATACAGACGATCCTAAAAAAGGACTGTGGACACCAACAGCTTCAATATCCAATAATATTCAAGATTCCGAATTATTTATTGATGATGATGGCAAAACCTATCTTTATTGGGGGAGTTCAAATGTGCATCCCATTCGTGTGAAAATGCTGAATAAAGACGATCGTTTTTTAGAAATTGGTGATAGAAAAAAATTGATAAATCTTGATGAAGAAGAGCATGGTTGGGAGCGTTTTGGAGAGAATAACTTTCACCCAACTTTAAAGGAAGGTTATATGGAAGGTGCCTCCATGACCAAGCACAACGGAAAATACTATTTGCAATATGCAGCACCAGGCACACAATTTAATGTGTATGCAGATGGTGTTTATATTGGAGACTTACCAACAGGCCCATTCACCTACATGAAAAATAACCCGATGAGTTTTAAACCTGGAGGGTTTACAAATGGTGCTGGTCACGGAATAACCGTTAAGCAAACCAATGGACAGTATTGGCATTTTGCAACTATGGCTTTAGCATCTAACGCACAATGGGAGCGACGTTTGTGCATGTTTCCTACCTATTTTGATGACGACGGATTAATGTACAGCGATACGGCTTACGGAGATTATCCGCGTTTTGCACCAAATCACCCAACAAAAGCTGGTCAACACAACGGTTGGATGTTATTGTCTTACAAAGGGAACGTTAAAGTATCCTCTTCGTTAAAACAGATTATGAAATTCACGTCAAATGACGATGAAGTTGAAGTTACCGAATTACCTTTAGAAACCAATGAAGAAGGAAAAATAACCTCTAAAGTTTTAACCGACGAAAACCCAAAAACATTTTGGGTTGCTGAAGCTAATGATGATGAGCAATGGATAACTATTGAAATGAAAAACCTGGGAAATATTCATGCATTTCAAATAAATTTTCATGATTATGAATCAGGGATTTATACACGTGTCGAAGGTTTAAAGCATCGTTTTACTATTGAAGCATCTAAGGATGGAACTAACTGGGAAACTATAGTGGATAGAAGCCAAAGCGATAAAGATGCTCCAAATGCTTACATTGTTTTAGATAAACCAGTTAAAGCAAATTATGTAAGATATAACAATGTAGAGGTGCCAGGTGCAAATTTTGCGATGTCTGAGTTTAGAGTGTTTGGTCTAGGTTTAGGTGAAAAACCAGAAAAAGTTTTAGGGTTTAATATTAAAAGAAAAGCTGACCGAAGGGATGCGTCATTTTCATGGAATTCTGTAGAAGGTGCACAAGGTTACAACATACGCTGGGGAATTGCCAAGAACAAGCTTTATCAATCTTGGCAAGTGTACGATAAAAACTCACATTTTATGCGTTGTTTGGATAGGGATACACCTTATTATTTTACAATTGAAGCGTTTAACGAAAATGGAATTTCAGAAAAAAGTGAAATTCAATTCACTGACTAATTATAAACTATGAAATATCTTTTTCTGTTGTGTTTTGCTATTTCAAGTCTAGCTTTTGCTCAAGACTTTTCAATAATGAGCTATAACATAAAATTAGATTATCCAAAAGAAGGCAAAAACAGTTGGACCAATCGAAAACCTTTTATGGTAAATCAAATTAAGTTTTACGAACCAGATATTTTAGGAGTACAAGAAGCGATGCCCAACCAAATGAAAGACATGGATAGTCTTTTGGTAAATTACAGCTTCGTTGGAGTAGGTCGTGATGATGGAAAAGATGAAGGAGAATATTCCGCAATATTTTATAAAACAGAAAAATTTAAAGTGTTAAAATCTGATACTTTTTGGTTATCACAAACACCAGAAAAAGTGAGCATGGGCTGGGATGCTGTTTGTAATAGAGTATGTACCTATGCTTTATTAGAAGATAAAGTATCTGGAAAAACCTTTTGGGTGTTCAACACGCATTTTGATCATGTTGGTAAGGAAGCTAGAAAGAATAGCGCCATGTTGATTATTGAAAAAATTAAAGAACTCAATACAGAAAACTATCCAGTAGCCTTAACAGGTGATTTTAATATGGAACCAGCACACGGGAGTATTACTCATATTAAAAAAACATTGAAAGATTCAAAAGAGATAGCAAAGTTAACTTTCGGTCCAGAAGGTACATTCAATGGTTTTTATTTTGATAAACCAGTTGCACGACGCATCGATTATGCTTTTGTTAGTGACAATATTGAGGTTACAAAATATGCTGTGTTAAGCGACAATTGGAATCTGCAATATCCTTCAGATCATTTGCCAGTTTTTATAGAAATAAAACTGTAATTATCTCAAAGTGTAATCTCTTATAATTTATAAAACCAAAAAACCCGATTCTATTGAATCGGGTTTTTGATGGTGGTGCCTCCAGCACCAACTTAAACCTTTCTTAAACATTGTAAATCTTATTAAAACCTTTTGAAACACCTATTAAATAAGGGGTTTTATGTATTTTGTATTCTGTGTTTATTAAGGAAGTATTAAACAAATAAACCTTAAAAAGCACACAAATTAGCACACAATTTTGTATCTTTAAGTCAAACAAATCAACGTTATGACTGCTATTTCACGTTCTAAAGGTACAGCTCGTTTCGCATTTAGGGAATCGAATTCAAAATTACAAAATTCAAAACAAAAGCAGAGTTTAATTATTTTAAACTTTGCTTATGGTACTACTCGTTTTAGATACTCAACCGGATATAAAAGTTGTTATGACGATTGGGATTTTAAAAAACAAAGGGTTAAAAACAAAGCGTCTATCTCAAACAAAGACGAAGTAAACGACTATTTAAGCGGTTTAGAAAAGTTTATTAATAAAAAGTATTCAGAGCTAACTAAAGAGCAAGGAGAAGTCTCTAAAGATGTCTTAAAGTATCATTTAGACGTGTTTACTAAAAAGATAACCCCTAACATTGAATTTAATAAAAACCTAACATTCTTCGAGGTTATTCAGCAATTTATTGATTTAAAAGATGGTCAAATTTCAAATATTACGCTACGCTCATATAAGCAGACACAAAAACGACTACAAGAGTATGAAAAGCATTATAATACAAGGTTGATATTTCAAGCTATTGATATGAGTTTCTATAACAAGTTTGTTAAGTTTATGGAAGCTAATAACTACTCGTTAAATACTATCGGAAAGCATATAAAAACCTTAAAGACGTTTTTAAATTATGCAGTTTCTGAAGGTTATTCTGCCAATCAAAAATTTAAGAGTAATGATTTTAAAGTTAAGAAAGAAATTACAACCGAAATCTACTTAACTGATGATGAAATACAACAAATGTTTGAAAAGGATTTATCGAAATATCCAGAGTTAGAACATGCGAGAGATGTCTTTTTGATGGGATGCTATACAGGTCAGCGTATAAGTGACTATAACGGATTGAAAGAAGAAGATATTATTACAATTGATGGCGTGCAATTCTTTGAAATCAAACAAAAGAAAAACCGTAAATACGGTAGAGTTGTGCATTGTCCTATTACCAAAGAAATGAAATCTATAATGAATGAGAGATATAACGGAAAACCACCTAAAAAAATACACGAGCAAGATTTAAACGAAAACATCAAACAAGTTGGTCAAATGTTAGAATGGGATGAGTTAATCAAGTGTGAGTACACCAAAGGCGGTAAGCTTAATATAGAAATGATTCCAAAATACGACTTAATCAAATCGCATACTGCAAGAAGAAGTTTCTGTACCAACAAATATAAAGCAGGAATGAGTGTGTTTGATATAATGCTATTTTCAGGCCATACAACTGAAAAAGAATTTTATAAGTATATTAGAATCAAAAATCAAGAAAGAGCATCACACATTGTCAAAGGAGGTTTTTTTAACGTTTAATCATATTTAAAAATTAGTATAAATGGAAGATACTTATTCTTTTGATAAATTTTGTGAGTTACTAAGCGATGAAGATATTTTAAGAACCTCTACAGCTTTTGGTGTTGCTAAAAAATTCCGAAATTATATTTTAGATATAAAGTCTCAGGTCTTAAAAGAATTAATGAACAGAACTGAAAATCAAGATGTTTATTTAGATTTTCTTATAAATGAAATTGAGAAGCAGGACTATGTAAAAGATGCTGGTAATAATTATATAGATAGATGGCTAAAAGAATATAATATTTCCATAGATGCCATTTTAGAAGATGAAGACCATAAAGAACCAATTTTTGCAGTATTAGATAGGCATTATAACGATATGGAACCTTTTTCAGTAGAAAAAGATAAAGCTTTACTCTTACAAACAGACTTCTTAAATTATTTCTGTTGTAAATATGCTAATCAGCTCATAGAATTTTTAAAGTCTAAAATGCCAAAAGCCAAACCTCAAGAACCTGCACAAATACCAATTGTAAAAAACAAATCCTTCAAAGATGAATATCTAATAGCCTTTTGCAAAGAAATAAGTAATGAAAGAGCTGTTAGGGAAACTTCATTTATGCAATTGTATGATTATGGGCTTACACATTACACACCTTATTTGGAATCTGAAATTACAGAAAATCCTGTCTCTTATACACATCTCCGAGCCCACGAGACCGAGGCTGATCTCG
>CAJXVG010000057.1 GCA_913061495.1 uncultured Winogradskyella sp. | reverse complement strand
GAGATCAGCCTCGGTCTCGTGGGCTCGGAGATGTGTATAAGAGACAGATTATAAACCAGTCATTGTTATATCAACAGTAAAATCTGTAGTAAACAAAGTTTGGGTTAAAGTAATTAAGAATACATCATTACAACTATCATAAGTACCTGAACCTCCTGGTCCTGCTTGAGTAGCAGCAGTAGGTGATACATCTACAGTTAAATCATCATTAATAGATATAACTGCTGGGTAAGGAAACTGCCCCTCAAAAGCAGGGTTTCCCGTAGCAGCAGCTACAAAATTTGGTCCCCAAGTAGAACTTACTGTATACTGGTTAGCAACGCCTGGTACAGGAACTAAAGCCACACTGTGAGAAGGTGGACTTCCAGGCCCAACAACATCTACGTTATAATTGTCAGAGGTTTCTACAGGGCAAGGTGTAGATACTCTATAACTCGTTATACTTTCAGAATCAACGCCTACAGACACACCATCTACATCAACTGCAGTTAAAACCACATCAAAAACAATTGGGTCAGTCACTGTATCTAAGTTTTGAAAATTTAATATAATGTTCTTAACTTTAGAATTACCCTCTGGCCCAGGAAATTCATTTGAAAGGAAATTTAAAGTATTCCCTGTTGTTACAATGGTAGAAAAATCACCTTCTACAGCCTGTAAAGTATAAGTTACGCTCAGCCCGTTTTCATAAACTGGGACTCTTAAACTAACAGGTATAGATAATGTCTCTGCAAAGGGAGAAACAGTCGTACCGCTAGTAGGTGTTGCAAACTCAACCCATCCAGTTGTAGGGTCATCTGAAAAGTTTGAATCAAATTCATCATCCTCACAACTCATTGTGAAAACAAAAAGTAAAACTGGTAATAATTTTAATATTTTTTTCATAAGATATGTTTTTTAATTGTTATTCTACGATAGTAAAATCAGTTGATTCCGAATCACCGAAATTACCACTACCAGACGCATAAGTAACCACTTCTTGTGCAGCACAAACTAAATCATATGTACCTTCGTTACTTCCATCAAATAAACCATCGCCATATGAATCGAAGATTGTAAAAGTATAATCACCTGCTGCTAAAGGACCAATATTAGCCACGTATGCTTGACCTGCTGTACTATCGTCATATGGCCCACCAGAATTTACAACATTTCCTGTAGCATCTGTAACTTCCCAAGTTGTTTCAGATGCATAATTATCTGCTACAATAGTAAGCTTAAGCTCACTACAAACAAATGTAGTGATATCATACTCTTTCAAAAATTCGAAAGTTACTGGAGGAAAAGCACTACCACCTCCTGGTACTTCAATAGCTAAAGTTAAAGTATAAGGTGTAAAATCGTCTAAACCGTCATAGTTAAAAGTTACATCTAGTGACCCTTCATAAGAATCAGCTGGGATAGTAGCTGTACCAATTGAATAATCACTTGCCTCTATACCTCCAGATGTATCAACAACGGTAACATCAAAAGTTCTAGCTTCTGAAGACGTTGTTGTAGATATCAGATCAACAGTTGATGTAATACCTCCTTCAGGTATGTCTAGCGTTACGATATCTTCAGAAAAACCTACTGCGGTTCTTCCATCAAAAGTTACCGGCTCTGTCTCATCACATGAAGTAACGAGCAGGCAAATGAGGAATATTTTAAATATATTTTTCATAATTATTTATTTTTTTTAAGATTAATAGCCTGGAGCTTGTTGTTCACTAATTACTGGGTTACCATTAATTTCTCCTTGAGGTATAGGTAAGATAAATTCAGAGGCAGAAGCTGGTAATTCACATGGATATGCTCCACCACAATCACCTAAATCCTCAGATTGTATAATGCCTTCTCCTGTTATGTCTCTTACTCTTTTAATGTCAATATATCTATGACCTTCAAAACATAATTCTAATCTTCTTTCCTGTATAATTACATCAATAGCATCTCCTAGATTATTATTGAAATCAATAGGATCAGGGGTTCCGACATGTCTTGCTTCTTGAACGGCTAAAACATCTGCTGCTGCAAGAGTGAATTGACCAGCTTTAGCATAAGCTTCTGCTCTAGTTAAGTATAGTTCAGATATTCTCATAGCTTTATAATCATTTATAGCCAATGTATTTGCATTAATAGGATATTTTCCAATTACTAATCTATCATCGTCTAAATCACTAGCATCATCAAGAACAACTGTTTTTCTAATATCATCGTCTTCAAATAAACCAAATAGTTCTCTAGAAATTTCCCATTTAGGACCTTGTCCTGAGAAATTCCAGAAAAAGTTAATTCCGGCATTAGCTCCCTGTACATTATCATAGTTCCAAACAACTTCAGTTTTATCCGCATCTTCATTGAACATCCCCAAATATTGACTAATATTTGCTAATGGGTAATTAGGAATTAATTGATTACAAAATCCAATTGCGCCAGGATTATCTCCCGTTTCTAAAGCTATTCTTGCTCTTAGAAAAGTTACAAAATCAGGAGTTGCAAAATTGATATCATTAGTACCCGCTGGAAATAAAGCTAATGCTTGATCTAAATCACTGTCAATTGCAGCTAAAACATCACCCACGGTATCTCTACCTGGAGTTGCATCTGCTGACACATAATCCACGTAAGGCACACCCAATGCAGAATCATCTGTTATGTCTATGCCATAATATAATAATAATTCATAATGTGCCAATGCTCTAAAAGCATATGTTTGCGCTAATATGTTATTATATGTATCCTCCTCTGTTGCTCCTGGACTGATAGATGAAGCTGCTACTAAAAGTCTATTCATGTCATTAATAACAGAATATCTTGAGTTCCAGAGTACTCCTCCTCCAAAACTAAAACCACCAGTATCGGCATTCAAGACTTGTTGTCCAAAACCAGTATCTTGACCTCCATTATCAACACCCACTCTAGTGTTGTCAGTAAAAATGGAATTAAAGCCAATAATATAATTATAACTATAACTGCCAAGAACACCATTAAGACCAAATTGAAGGTCACTAACTGTATTATAAGCGGTTTCTTCAACTAGTGAATCTACCGGAAATCTGTCTAACTGATCACTACAACCTACAAAGTATGTTGCGGTGGCTAAAGTTAGTATTACTAAATATTTTTTCATTTCTATTTTTTTTTATTAAAACGTTAAATCAAATCCTAAACTAAAGGTTCTAGCAACAGGATATTCAAAGAATGTACTAGCAGTTGTTCCCTCTGGGTCAAACCCTCTAAACTTAGTCCAAGTAACTAAATTGGTACCTTGTACAAAGATACGAACCCCTGTAAACAAGTTAGTTTTTTCAAGCACTTCTTTATCTATACTATAAGACAAAGACACATTTCTTAATCTTAAGAAAGAGGCATCCTCTAAGTATCTATCACCATCTACCGCTCTTAAACTTCCATTGGACAAAGCTGGAACGTCAGTTATTTGACCTGGTGTAGTCCATGCATTCAACACAGATGTTGATAAGTTTAAATTAGTAAAACTAGTATCTTCAATAAGAGCTAAAGAACTATTTTGTTTCCAACGATCTGCTTGGAAAGCAAATAAACTATTTAACGAAAATCCTTTATAGCTAATATCTGCACCAAAACCACCTGTGTATGTAGGATCAAAGTTTTTATCTAAATAAACAGCATTACTAGCACTATATTCGCTTGTTAAGTCTCCATTGGTATCCAAGTATAAAGGTGAACCATCAGCTGGGTTAACACCAGCCCATCTAGGCAAGAACCAAGTATTAGCTGGACGGCCTTCCGCAATTCTTAAAGTATTTCCTGTAAATCCTCCAGGGAACGATTCTACTTCATTCTTATTATAGTTTGCATTAGCATTTAACCTAATAGACCAGTTATTTGTAGCTGATTTACTCAATAAAATGTACGAAATTTGTAAATCAACACCCGTGTTACTCATATCTGCCACGTTAGTTGTTATACTACCAGAACCTGTACCTGCAGTAGATAATAATTTACCAGCAAATAAATCTGTTGTTAAGTTACGGTAGAAGTCTACCTCACCTGATAATCTATTCTGCCATAAGCCAAAACTTAAACCAACATTAAACTGATTAGAAGTTTCCCACTGGATAGCAGGATCAATTAAAGTTCCTAATTGGTATGCGTTTCCTAATTGATAACCAGAAAATGCATTTACTGTTTGCAGACCTTGGTAACGAGAACCAACATTTTGATTACCTACTACACCATAACTTGCTCGTAATTTTAAGGTATTTATCCAATCAACACTGTCCATAAAACCTTCGTTATCAATGTTCCATCTACCTGAAACAGACCAAAAGACACCATCTCTATTTTCTACAAAACGTGATGTAGCATCATTTCTAATTGAACCAGATAAACCAAAACGCCCATCATAATCTAAGTCTAAGGTTGCGAAAACCGAACCTAAAGCTAATTCACTTTCACTTGAACCAACATCAGGAATATAGTTATACTCGTCATTATCTGGACCTTCAGTAGTATCTCCAGGTGTAAAACCAGCACCAGAAGTTGGTAAAGCAGGGTTTAAACCATAGGCTTGAAAACTACCTACTTGTGTGTTAGCATAGTTATACTCTGCAAAAACAGCTGCATTTAAATTTATCTTTTCTGTTATATTGTTATCATAACGTAAAAATGCGTTTGTAATAAAATTTGCATCTCTATAATAACTTTCAAATTGAGTTCCTTTGAATTCAGAAGCATCTGACGGAGTTCTAAAACTTCTAATACTTCCTGGAGGATTTATGAACAATCGCTCTCTATAAGTATAATCAAGACCAAAAGAAGTACCAAAAGTTAAATTCTTAGCAAAGTTATAATCTGCAGCAATTCTACCAACCATTTTAATTTCAGACTCTTCATCTGTCCCTAAAGCTGCTGTGTTTAATGCAATAAAAGGAGTGTTTCGGAAACCATCAACATCATCATAATTGATTGAACCATCTGCATTGTATGCTCCGGAACCACCATCTGCCTGAGGCCCTGTACCCCAAATATTAATTGACCCATCTGCATTATATGGAGACAAGTAAGGCAAACCAATATAAGGCACAATAAATGGGTTATCTAAATCACCACCAGTATTAGTATCTCTAATAGCATCTACCACAAACGAACTTACAGAGTAGTTACCCGTAAAGGTTGTAGAGAAATTTAATTTGTTATCAGCAGAATTAGCATTAAAGTTGTTTCTGAAAGAAAAACGCTTTAAATCACTTCCCAAAGTAACACCTTCTTGCTTGAAATATTGAATAGAAGAGAAAGACGAACTGTTTTCCCCACCAGTAGTTACTGTAATCTCATGAGATTCAGTTACACCTTGACGCAATAAAATATCTGACCAATTAGTACTAGCCTGTCTTGTTAAAGCAGCTATTCTTTCGTCTGACAAGTTATCACCCAACTGATCCCCAGGAAGTAAGTCTCTCTGAAATCTAAAATATTGTTCAGTATTCATTACATTAAACTTTGGCTCTGGCAACTCAGAAATACCATACAGCGATCTGTACTTCACCTGAATACCTGATCCTTTTTTACCTGTTTTTGTAGTAATAAGTATTACACCACCTGCACCTCTATTACCATAAATAGCAGTCGCTGCAGCATCTTTTAAAACAGACATTGTAGCAATATCATTCTGGTTTATACTACGGAAGTTATCTTGATCAACCGGTACACCATCAATAATAAATAATGGCTCAGTATCACCGTTAAGCGAGTTTCTACCACGAATAATAATTGTAGCACTCTGCCCAGGCTGACCAGAACCGGTACTAACGTTAACACCCGCTGCCTGTCCTTGTAACATCTGATCCACAGAGGTAATTGGCACCTGTTCTATAGATTCAGCTTTTACAGTAGCTACAGAAGAAGTTATTTTAGCACTATTTGTAGCACCTTTATAACCTGTAACAACCACTTCTTCCAAAGCATTGTCGGCTTCTAGCGCTACATCATATACGTTACTTGCACCAACTGTAACTTCGGTCGTTTTCATACCTACATAAGAGATGACCAAAACTTCTCCTACATTAACAGATAAGGAAAATTTTCCGTCAAAATCTGTTTGTTGACCCCTTGAGGTGTTTTTTACAATTACTGTTGCGCCAGGAAGGGGTAAACCGTCATCCGCGGTAGTAACTGTACCTGTGACTGTTTTTTCTTGTGCAAAAGAAAATTGCATCACGAACGCCATAAAAAGCGTTAATAACCATGTTAACTTTAATTTCATAAAACAATTATTTGAGTTAGTCTAGTTGCAAACATCCTAATTAAATATTAAATAAGCAAGTGTTTTTGCCAAAAAAATGTTAACGCTTTTGCGATTTTATCAATAAAGTAAACAAAACATTTTAGACTCTTTACAACACACTACTCAGCAATTAGATGCATAAAAAGCAAAAGGGTTGCGTTAAAGTTTTAACTTTGTTCAAATTTTAACATTTTGACCCTTAAAATCCAATACTCCACTTTTGATTTAGAGTGTGGAACTGACGAAGCTGGCAGAGGATGTTTGGCAGGACCAGTAACTGCAGCAGCAATCATACTCCCGAAACATTATAAAAATTCTATATTGAATGACTCTAAACAACTCTCTACAAAAAATAGAAATATATTAAAACCCTTAATTGAAAATGAATCGGTTTGTTTTTCTGTTCAACATATATTTGAAGAAGATATCGACAGCATTAATATCTTAAATGCCTCAATAAAAGCCATGCATCTTTCTATTGAGCAACTTAATACCCAACCCGAATTTATTATTGTGGATGGAAATAAGTTTAAACCTTTTAAAAAAATCCCGCACCAAACAATTGTTAAAGGTGACAGTAAATTTTTAAGCATTGCTGCTGCTTCGGTTTTGGCCAAGACTTATCGTGATGAATATATGGAAACCATTCATAAGGAATTCCCAATGTACAATTGGAAACAAAATAAAGGCTACCCAACCAAAGAGCACAGAGCTGCCATAAAAAAATATGGTATTACAAAATACCACAGAAAATCATTCAGATTATTACCAGAGCAATACCGATTGGATATTTAACTTTTTATATTTGTACCCATAAACTAATACATATGAAAAGACTAGGTTTTTTACTGTTGTTTTGCTCCTTCTTGTTTACCTGCCAAGACAAATACAATAAAACAAAAAAGCCTTATAGCTTTATTTCCATTGAAAGTTCTGCAATAATTGAAATTAAGGAGCTTAATGACTTTTCCAATGCAATTGAAAATCATGACATACTTTCTAACATATATAATAAGGAGTTGAAAAGTGCTTCAAAAATCTTAAAACACCTTAATCCTAAAAAAGAATTATATATAGCCTTCTCTAATACTGATAATGAATCTTCAGATTATTTAATACTTACTGAAAACAATCCCGATTTATTCCTTATCGACTCCATTCCCAATCGTGTTTCAGAAACTTTAGTTGATCTAAAGGTTGAAAAAACTCAAATTGACACTACGGTTTTCTTTCACAAAACGGTAAATAATCTTTTTGCGGCTTCCAATAAACTAGATCTTATAAAAAACCTCGACTACAATAGAAACAATAAAGAACTGACCAATCTCATTGAAACAACAAATAACAAATCAGTAGCTTCAATTATTTTTAAATCTAATGGAAAACACTATTCAAAACTGCTGTTTAATCTTTCTGAAATTGAAAATGGTCAGTCCTATACGGTTTTAGACCTCAATTATAATGAAGCCAATCTTAAATATAATGGCATTATTTCTTCAAAAGATTCAATTACATCAGCAATAGATTGTTTTAAAAATACCAAACCACAGCATATAAGTACACCGAAGTTTGCGTCAAGCAATGCTACGTCATTAACAAGTATTAGCTTTGATAATTTTTCGACCTTCAACAACAATTTAAACCAACTAAAAACAATAGAAACCGACACTTCCCAGACTTTCTTGAACTTTACCAACGAAATTGCACTTTTTGAAAACAAAGATGAAAAAGCAATTATTCTGCACGCATTGGATACAGATTTGGTTTTAGAATCCATTTTAGAACACACAAATGCTGAAACGTTTAGGTCTATTGAAATATATCAATTTGAAACTTCAGATTTTTTTCAATCGCGCCTAAAACCTTTCTTCACTTTAGAAAATGCCAATTACTTTGCTGTTTATGAAAATTTCATTGTGTTTTCAGACACCATTGAAACGTTAAAGTCTATACTCACAGATGCATTGAACGAAAATACCTTGGCAAATTCTGATGCTTACATAAATGTGAACGAAAACCTAAGCGATGAAGCCTCACTATTAATGTTTAAGAATTCTGAAAGTATTTCAAAATTATTAGATAAAAATTTGGGTGGTTATAATGCAAATGCTGTGCAATTTATATATGAAAAGGATTATGCACACGTCAACGGAGTTATTCAAAAATTCAAAAAAAGAGCAGCTTCAAATTCAGTAACCGAAGCTTTTACTACTAAAGTTGATGCAGAGATTATTATGTCTCCTCAAACCGTTGAAAACCATGTGAGCAAAGCACACGATATTATAGTGCAAGATGTAAACAATGAGCTTTACCTCATTTCGAGCTCTGGCAGTGTACTTTGGAAAAAACAACTGCAAGGCAAAATTCTTGGTAAGGTTGAACAGATGGACATGTTCAAAAATGGTAGATTGCAATTAGTCTTTGCGACCCAAAACCGTGTGTATGTTTTGGACAGAAACGGAAACGACGTCTCTCCTTTTCCGCTTAAATTCAATGATGATATTACACAGCCGCTTTCGGTTTTTGATTATGATAAAAACAAAAATTACAGACTTTTGGTTACCCAAGGCAAAAATCTTTTGATGTACGATGGTAAAGGAAAGGCAGTTACTGGTTTTGACTATAAAAACAACAATCAAACTGTAAAAACTCAACCCAAACATTTCAGGATTGGAAGCAAAGATTATATTGCCTTTACTACGGACAACAAAATGCAAATCTTAAACAGACAAGGAGACATACGCATTGATGTAAATGACACTATTAATTTCTCTGAAAACGAACTGTATTTGTACCAGAATAAATTTACATCAACTAACGCTCTCGGAGAACTAATCCAAGTAAGTACCTCTGGTAAATTGACCAAAAAGAATTTAAAATTACCAGAAAACCATCGTGTTACAACTACAAGTAAAACACTTGTTTCACTGACCGAAAACAAATTGAATATTAAATCAAGAACTGTTGATTTAGACTTTGGGAACTACACTGAGCCTCGGATTTTTTATCTCAATGATAAAATTTATGTTACAGTTACTGATATGCAAGCCAAAAAAGTATATTTATTTGATAGCCAAGCCAAACCAATTCCTAATTTCCCGGTCTTTGGCACAGCACCTGCTGAACTTCAAAAAATAGATGGTGATAAAGGCTTGGAGTTGGTTACCCAAAGTGATTCTAACACTATTGTGGTTTACAAACTTCATTAAAAAACGAACCAATAAAGGGTAATAACTCAGCAGATGGAAAAGCACAAAACAGATGTTTATAATTTGCAAATACACCACCCAACCAAATCTAAAGACCTCAAATCCTGAAACGCCAAAGTAAATTTGGCGTTTCTTTAATTTTAAACCTTTCGTTTTGTAATATTGTAAGACTAAATTTTAGACAAATTCCACCGATGATAAAACGACAAAAAGCGAGTATAAAGCAATGCATTATCCACAAAGTTGGCAATAAATTTAATGGTACAAAAAATGCGTTTTCTGATCAGGCTGTGCATTTTGATGAGGCGACTTACAACTTAATGTTACCTTATCTTTTAAAGCCTTTTGTTAGTGTTGCAGAGAACTATCGTTTTCACCATCATAGTGATGTTGGGCTTAATGAAATTAACACCTACAGTGAGCAAGTTTTTAAAGATGAAGGTGACTTTGTGGACATCTCAAAACATATTGTCACCCATTTATTTGAGCAAAGTAATTCTGCACAAATCAAAACGGGAGATGTGCTAATTTGCCATTTTGAAAATGTACAATACGAAGACTATTTTACAGACGCTGTAGGCATCTTTAAAATTGAAAATAAAACAGAGTTTTTTCAAACGTATCTAGAAGACGGAAACTATGATATTTTAGTACAAAAAGGCATACAAGCTAAAAAGGTGGATAAGGGTTGTTTAATATTAAACACTTCTGACATGGAAGGAAAAATTGTGTTCAGTGTAGATAATAATACTTATGATACGCAATATTGGATTAAGAGTTTCCTAAACATAAAATACCCAGACGATAGCAACCAACATACCAAAAATTATATTGAGCTTTGCCGAGAGTTTTCTAAAGAAGTTTTACAGCCTAATTTAGGCGGACAGGCACAAAGTAATTTCTTAGCAAAAACAGTAGACTTTTTTAAGGAAAATGAAATAGTAAACGTTGATAATTTTAAAGAAGAAATCTTTGACGAAGAAGACCAAATCCAACTGTTTGAAGACTACAAAAAAAGTTACGAATCTGAAAACAAAGTACTGATTAGAAACCAATTTGATGTCTCCGAAATTGCCCTAAAAAAGCAAAAACAAAAAATTAAAACCGAGATAAAACTAGATACTAACATACAAATAAAACTAGATGTTGATGCACCAGATGCTTCTGCAGAATACTTAGAACGAGGTTATGACGATGAAAAGAAAATGCACTTTTACAAAGTGTTTTTTAATGATGAAGCTTAACTAAAAATTCAGCTATTTAACTCTTTTTAAAATACATTTTTTAAGCCACATTATTATATCACATCGGGTAATTTCAAATAAATCTTTTAAATTTACTTTCTAAGTATTATATAAGATGTTAGAACAGAAAAATTTACTTGAAGATGTTGAAAACGTTGGGAAAATTTCAATTGTTCCAAATATTTTAAATGTGGTTTGTCAAACAACAGGAATGGGATTTGCCGCAGTTGCACGTGTTACCGAAACTAATTGGACTGCCTGTAGTGTGCGTGATGATATCTCCTTTGGATTAAAACCTGGTGACGGATTACAAATTGAAACAACAATTTGTAATGAAATTAGGCAAAGTGGCAAGGCGGTGATTATTGATCATGTCAGCGAAGATAAAAACTACAAGTGTCATCATACACCGTTACAGTATGGTTTTCAAAGCTATATTTCTGTTCCTATTTTTCGCAAGGACCATTCTTTCTTTGGAACCTTATGTGCTGTTGACCCAAATCCGCATAAATTAAACACACCTAGAATAGTTGATATGTTTCATCTATTTGCGGACCTCATCTCATTTCACCTTGATGTTATAGAAGAGTTAGACTCAAATAAACTAAACTTGAAGCTTCAAGTTAATTTTAATAATGAACTTGAAAAAAAAATAAAAAAACGCACATCTGAATTAAAGAAAAAGAATGAGATTTTATTAAATACCAATAAAAAACTTCAGGAGTTCAATTATATTTCAAGTCATGACCTGCAAGAGCCATTACGCAAAATACAAACTTTTGTTTCCATAATACAAAATCGTGAATCACTTAGTTTATCAAAAAAAAGCATACTATATTTTAACAAAATCAGAAAGGCAGCTGAACGGATGCAATTGCTCATAAACGATTTACTCACCTATTCTCAAACGGATCGGGTTGAAAGAAAGTTTGAGTTTGTTGATTTAAACAAAATTTTAACAGAAGTTCTAGAGGATTTAAAAGATGAAATCGAAGAAAAGTCAGCACAATTAAAAATAAGTGAAATGTACACGGCCGAACTCATTCCGTTTCAGATGAGACAATTATTTTATAATATTATTGGGAACTCACTAAAATATTCGAGTGAAGAACGCACTCCAATTATTGAAATATCCTCACAGATTATAGATAGCAATAAAAATCTCATCAATTTACCGACAAATAAAACCTACTATCAAATCATTATTTCCGATAATGGCATTGGCTTCAGTCAGCAATACGGTAAGAAGATTTTTGAAGTCTTTCAAAGATTACACAATAATCTTGAATTTGATGGTACTGGAATTGGGCTTGCGATCGTAAAAAAAATAGTAGAGAATCATCAAGGTATTATCGAAGCCAAAGGTACTGTAAATGAAGGTGCTGAATTTATAATAACTTTTCCCACTCGTGTAAAAAGCAACCTATAATTTTCTATAATCTTAGATCAATTCAGCTTCAAACAAATCCTTAAAATGTTTCAACAACTTGGTTTTAACCTCTGCTTCATCAACCTTATCAACACCTAATTCATTGTTTAGAGTTGTAACCGCTTTCCCTCTTATACCACAAGGAATAATATTATCAAAATAGCCTAAATCTGCATTAACATTTAATGCAAAACCATGCATGGTTACCCAACGACTGGCACGCACTCCCATGGCACAAATTTTTCGAGCAAATGGAGTACCAACATCTAACCATACGCCTGTTTCGCCAGGACTACGCTCTGTTTTTAACCCGTATTCCGCTAATGTTAAAATAATGATTTCCTCTAAAAATCGTAAATATTTATGGATGTCAGTAAAAAAGTTATCCAAGTCTAGAATAGGATAACCTACAATTTGCCCAGGTCCATGATATGTAATATCTCCACCTCTATTTATTTTGTAAAACGTTGCTCCTTTTTGGGTAAGTTGGTCTTCGTTTAAAAGTAAGTTAGACACATCTCCACTTTTGCCTAAAGTATAAACATGCGGATGCTCTACAAACAGAAAATGATTATCTGTTTCCAGATCTGCATCTTCCCTTCTATTCTTAATTTTAGTATCTAAAATGGCTTTAAAAAGTGACTCTTGGTAATCCCAAGTCTCCTTAAAATCCTTTAAACCTAAATCCTGAAGTTTTATGGTTTTATTCATCTATAAACTCAACTTTCACGTCTAAAAGCTGTGGATTTTTAATGTAATCAATCCAATTGGCTTTATAGGTTACTGTTTTTCGGTCTTTAGAAATTTCTGCACCTTCAACAGATACAGATTTAACGGCTTTTGGAAAAGTTAGTTTTACATTGTAAGTGGCTTCTTCAAAGTATTTCTTAAATTCCTTATCGTCTTCATCGGTCTCATCAAATAACTCTTCCATTACTTTCTCTTCATCTTCAGAAATACTAACGGTTGTGGTTCTTGCAAAGCCATTTTCTGTCATATTATAACTTACGTTTTTATCATCTGATTCCATAAATTTCCCTAGTGGAGATCCACTTTTCATCCCATCAATATGGTTGCCTTGAGAGCTGAGGCTTTGTACTTTTTTAAGCTTATCTTGTATGTTTTTTAGCTCTTCAATTGAGCTAAATTCCATTCCAATTCCAACATCCATTATGCCTTCGTCCTCATTCATTTTAATGGTCATGTACATATCCTTTACCGCTTCCATTGCCATTTGTTTCTCTTTTGGCAATGCTGCAATACTATCTTTATAAGTTTCCATGATATCTGCAAAAACCATAGTGGTATCCATCACTTCGCCTTTTTCTTTCTTCTCAGAATCAGGTTTATCTCCTCCCAGTGCGTCCGTAAAGGCTTTCATGGCATCACCCATTTTGTAAGTTACCAAAAATTTACCTGATTCATTTTCATTAAACACAATGGATTCAGTAACATTACAGCTTGTTAAAAAACAAGCAAAGGCAAACAAAAAAATGATATTTTTCATGTTTTAAGTTTTTACTTAATAAAATACAAAGATAGAAATTTATCGCTCAGGATTATTGAGAATTACCAGTGCTGCAATAACGCCTGGCACCCAACCGCAAAGCCACAATAAAAATGTAATTATTATTGAACCACAGCCTTTGTCCAAAACAGCCAAAGGCGGACAAATAATAGATAAAATAACACGCCAGATACTCATAATTTTGTTTGATGATTGATGTATTTGTTTGACGTAAAAACACTTTAAATGTTACACACCCAACTTATAACTATTTCAAAAGAAATTAATATTGTGTAGATTCGTTTTATGCAAATTAGAATCTTTTGTTGCTCTTTTTATGCTCTGGAATTTGCAGTACGCAATAATCAATGATATCTCACCAGCAATAAACCCTATAACTCTTTATGGATACTTGGTGTTGAGACAGTAAAAAAGGAATTGCAAAACTTTATAAAACCTAGAATTCGCTAATTTTCCTATGGAACACTCACTATTTCTACCGTTAGCCGAAAAACCATGTGAGTTTAACCTTGGGCGAAAATGAATGAAAAGGAAAAAGCTATTAAAATACATCCAACAAATAACGATTTGAAAGAAAATTTAGAACTAATAAAATCCAACTAAAAAAGAGTTCTCTAATTTTTGTAAATAACGTAATTTTGCAGTTCAAAATATAACAAGAATGCAACTTTCAGAACAAGAATTAGTACGACGCGATAAATTAGAAAAATTAAGAGCTATGGGCATAAACCCATATCCTGCGGATTTGTTTCCCGTTAACCACACTTCAAAACAAATTAAATCTGATTTTGAAGAGGGCAAAAAGGTAATCATAGCCGGTCGTTTAATGTCTCGTCGTATTCAAGGAAGTGCTAGTTTTGCTGAGCTTCAAGATAGTGAAGGGCGTATTCAGGTCTATTTTAATAGAGACGAAATTTGTCCTGGTGACGATAAGTCCAAGTATAACGATATTTATAAAAAACTATTGGATATTAGTGATTTTATAGGTATTGAAGGAGAATTATTTACCACCAAAGTAGGTGAAAAAACCGTAATGGTTAAAGACTTTACACTTTTGAGTAAAGCGTTACGTCCACTACCTCTTCCCAAAAAGGATGCTGAAGGGAACGAATACGATAAATTTAACGATCCTGAACAGCGTTACAGACAACGTTATGCAGATTTGGCTGTTAATCCAAAAGTTAAGGAGGTATTTGTAAAACGTACTAAACTCTTCAACGCCATGCGTCAATTCTTTAATAACGCTGGTTATTTTGAAGTTGAAACTCCCATTTTACAACCTATTCCTGGTGGTGCTGCTGCACGTCCATTTACTACGCATCACAACAGTTTAGATATTCCGTTGTACATGCGAATTGCCAACGAACTTTATTTAAAACGCTTGATTGTTGGTGGTTTTGATGGTGTCTATGAATTCTCTAAAAACTTCCGAAACGAAGGTATGGATAGAACCCATAACCCAGAGTTTACAGCTATGGAAATCTATGTAGCTTACAAGGATTATAATTGGATGATGGATTTTTGCGAACAACTTTTAGAACATTGCGCTATTGCCGTTAACGGAAGTCCAGAAACTACGTTTGGAGAACATAACATCAGTTTTAAAGCTCCATACAAGCGAGTTACCATGCGTGATTCTATCTTAGAATTTACAGGTTTTGATATCAACGATAAATCTGAAGATGAGATTAGAACTGCAGCAAAAAACATGAATATTGAAGTGGACCAAACAATGGGTAAAGGAAAACTCATTGATGAAATTTTTGGTGAAAAATGTGAGGGCAATTATATACAACCAACATTTATAACTGACTATCCAAAAGAAATGAGTCCATTGTGTAAAGAACATCGTGACAATCCAGAACTGACAGAACGTTTTGAGCTTATGGTTTGCGGTAAAGAAATAGCAAATGCCTATTCAGAATTAAATGACCCAATAGACCAACGTGAACGTTTTGAGCATCAATTAAAATTGGCGCAAAAAGGTGATGATGAAGCTACGGAGTTTATAGACCACGATTTTTTACGTGCTTTAGAATATGGTATGCCACCAACATCTGGTATGGGAATTGGCATGGACCGTTTAATTATGTTTTTAACCAACAACCAAAGTATTCAAGAAGTATTATTCTTTCCTCAAATGAAACCAGAAAAAAAGCCATTAGCTATTAGTGATGAAGCTAAAGCTGTTCTGAAAATGCTGAAAAAAGCAGAAAAAATAGAATTGGTTGTGCTAAAAAATCAATCTGGTTTAAGTAATAAAAAATGGGATAAAACAATTAAAGGTTTGACTAAAAATAACGTTGCAAAAGTTTCTAAAACAGACGAAGGTTTGTTTGTGGAGGCTTTATAAAAAGTGTTATTCCTGTCTCTTATACACATCTGACGCTG
>CAJXVG010000056.1 GCA_913061495.1 uncultured Winogradskyella sp. | reverse complement strand
GCTTTCTATGGTACACATCCTATTTTCGAATCAAAGCATTTAATTTTTTAGGGATTTTTTGGATGATAATAACTAAAAACGATCCTTTAGGATTTTATTTTATGAAGTTTTACCATTAGAACATCGTGAGAACCAATGGTTGTTTTTAATTTTTGATTAGTATCGCCTATTTCTGCATGCTTAAATAAATCTCTAATCTTATAAACATTATTCTTTAAATCTATCCTTAAACCGTTGAGGTCATCTCCTAAATGGTGCTTTTTAAAATCAAAATCTAAAACCTCTTCTTTATCACTCATATTTATAAATGTCATAGCCCAACTGTCAGCTTCTAGCGGTTTTAACCATATCTCAAAATTATTTTGATTTGTAAATCTAAATCCTTGAACTCCTAATTTATCTTGATTTACAGAAATAACCTCTTTATTTGTAAGTGTCTTTATAGTCTCATTTGCCATGTCTCTTAGATCATTCCCCATAATTAAAGGGGAGGCAAGCATGCTCCACATTGCAAAATGAGATCGATCTTCAGCAGCAGTCATACCATTACCTACTTCCATCATGTCAAAATCATTCCAGTGGTCAGGTCCTGAAGCTTTTCTTATCTGCTTTCTCATATTAATGATTTTCCAAATTCCCCAGGATGACCAAGTACCATGACCAACCTCACAATCCCAACAATTAATTATATCACCTGTTACACGCCATAGATGTCCTATCTTTTCTCCCCATTTCCAGGGTTGGTTGTCTCCCCATTCGCAAATACTAAATACAATTGGTCTACCTGCATTATATAAAGCATCTCTCATTGTTACATATGCTCCTTCGGCATTTAATTTATCAGTATTACACCAATCATACTTTAAATAATCCACATCCCAAGATGCATAACTTTTAGCATCCTGATATTCATAACCTCTACTGCCTGGATAGCCTGCACAGGTTTTTGAGCCTGCACAGTTATACAAGCCAAATTTTAAGCCTTTAGAGTGGATATAGTCGGCTAATGCCTTCATTCCATTGGGAAACTTTATAGGATCTGCTATTAGATTGCCATTGGCATCTCGTTCTTTTGCCATCCATCCATCATCTAAAACCACGTACTCATAACCTGCGTCTTTTAGACCTTCTTCAACAATTTTATCTACTATATCTTTTACCAGTTGCTCATTAATATTGGTTTTAAAAGTGTTCCAGCTATTCCAACCCATGGGTGGTGTGTAAGCCAAACCTTCAAATTTTTGTGCATGGCATATTACCAATATAAAGACTAAAAAAGTTAAGGTTAAAGATGTTTTTCTCATTATTTTTTTTGAATTAAAAAGTAATCCCCATAGATATTTGCAATCTATAGGGAACACCAACTAACTGAATATAATTGAAAAATTATAATTCCTCAAAACGAACATTGTCTATGGCAAAATTCAACAAAACATCAGCACCTTCAAAAGCCATTCCGAATTCAGCGTCTACAAGACTAAAATCTGGCACACCTAATACAGAACAAGGTATAGTAATTGTTGACCATCCATCTGTTTCAAAAGATTCTCCCGTATCATTCCAAGGCGCCCAATCGTAGAAGGCATCTACTCCGTCAGCATCTTTAAATCTAATTCTAAATGTTCCTGCTGTTAATGGTTCTATCGTATATATATCAAATTTTAAAACATAAGCTCCAACATTAGAACCGACTATATTTGCTCCATTGAATGTACTAGCATCATTTCTCCAAAATAGATCTTGCCAGTCAACATTTCCTGTTTGAAAGTTTGCTCTACCGTAATTACTGCCATCGAGACTTATAGATCCATCATTTTCCGCAGTTACATTTCCCCACCATTCACCATTTGCATCCCAATCAAAAAACACTAAATCTGTATCTTCCACAGGATCTGGACCACCACAACCCGGAGTATCAAAACGCACGTTATCCATTGCAAAGTTTAATAAAACATCAGCACCTTCAAAAGCCATTCCGAATTCTGCATCAACAAGACTGAAGTCTGGCACTCCTAAGACAGAGAGTGGTATTTCAACAGTTTCCCATCCATCAGTTGTAAAAGGTTCACCTGTATCATTCCAAGGCGCCCAATCATAAAATGCATCTACTCCATCAGCATCTTTAAATCTAATCCTAAACATTCCTGCGGTTAAAGGTTCTATTACATTAATATCAAATTTTAATGAATAGCTACTTAAATTACTACCAACGGTTGTAGCTCCATTAAAAGTACTGGCATCATTTCTCCAAAATAAATCTCTCCAGTCAACACCTCCTGTTTGAAAGTTAGCTCTACCATATGAACTACCATCTATACTTAGCGAAGCCATATTCTCTGAGGCTACTTCTCCCCACCAAGCACCATTAGCATCCCAGTCAAAAAATACTAGTGATGGATCACCTACAGGACATAAGCCACCTTCACCAGTTGCAATTCCCAATGTACTTACCAGTGCGTCTGGGATCAATACTCTATTTATTTCATGTATGATTCCATTATTTGCACCGATATTTGTTATGGTGATTGTGGATGGAATAGCATCTTGAAATGAGGGTAATAATCTAGGGTTATCACCAGATAAGTCTGTAGTGATGTCATCACCATTAAGTGTAGGTATAGGTCCTCCATCTGTTAATTGACTTGCCATTAAACTACCTGAATAAAGATGGTAATTAACTAAATCTGTAAGCACAGATAATTCTTCTGGAGTGTCAAAATCATCTAGACTTTCATAATTGTTTATAGCTGCAAAAAGACCATCAAACGCATCATTATTAGGCACAAAAGCTGTTAGTTCATCTGTTGAAAGTGCTGTAGTAAGATTAACTTTATCCACAGCTTCCAAAAATGTTGTATAGCCTCTATCGTTACAGCGCTCAACTATATTAAGTGTTGCACTTAATACACTTTGAAAAACTTCTTCTGGCAACAAAACTTTATCTATACCATGAACAACTCCATTAATTCCCTGAACATCTGTTAAATTAATACTGGCATTATTGTACGATGCATCATCTATAACGGATTCACTAATAGAAAAAGAACCTCCTTGCATAGAGGTTTGTGTTGTACCTTCAGTATCTGCAGCTAGAGTGTTAGCTCCAGAAACCACATGGTATAATAAAACTTGCTGCAAAACTTCTGTTGGCACATCTGTTAATGCAACCCAGCCAAAAGCGCCATTAAGTTCTGCCATTAATAATTCAAAAGCAGCATTATTTGGTGCAAATAGCGTGTACGGATAATTATCATTTGTAGGGTCTGAGATTGAAAGTGTTTCATCCAAACCGGATAATACTATAGCTTCTGCCAATATGGAATACTCAGGATTGGCCCTAACATGGTCCACAACAGTGGGTGGTGACAATACAGCATCTACAGTATGAACAATTCCGTTGGTTGCTCCTAAGTCATATGAATTGTCCACCAATGAGGCATTACCATTTAGTATTAACTCGTCTTCTACATTAGTGTAAAGGTTTAAATTATTTCCATCTGGTCCAGTAGCCAATGTGGTTAAATAACCTGTAGACATTGACTCTGTGAAATCTGCTGTAACCGTACTTAGCACATGATTTAAGAGCATATTTTCCAGTTCTTCATCTGTAGATGCTGATAAATCTACATCACTAAAAGCTGAATTATTTGGCGCAAAAACAGTATATGTCGTTGTATTTTGCAAAGTCAAATCTAAGCCTACCTGTACTAATGCATTGGACAGTGAAGATAAACTTTCTCGCTCAGCAATAATCTCAGATATATTTTTTGGCTCACCTGATGATTGAAAATGATCATCATCATCTTCGCAAGCGAAAAAACAAGAAATTATTATGAGAAAATAAAAAATTAATAATTTTGATATTTTCATTAGAATTTTTTTTTATAATTATTTATAAGTCATTTATTTAGCAGCATAAATTTACAAGAAGCCAAAATCATCTATGTAAAAAATGTACTGTGCCATTCCTGTATTAGAAGACTCTTGAAAATCCATTCTAAATATTGTATCTGGCATTCCTCCATTTGGATAAAAATCTGATAGTGGAATGACTACTTTATTCCACTCGCCAGGTATAAGTTCAATTGGCTGTACGGTCTGTGCGCCATCAAAATCATTTAATGCTATCTGAACTGTATCGCCAGGTGCTCCTGTTCCATATACTGAAACTGTTATAGCATCATATTCATCAAAAGGAATATTTGGCGCTAAAAAGGATAAACCTGACCATCCTTCTCTTGTGCTTCTAATTGAAAATTCTCCGAGAGCCACTTCGGTAGAAGCTAAATCATGAGTTCCTCCCCATTCACTTGTACTCCAATCTGGATGTAATGAATCTATATATATTGAGTAACTAAATCCGTAAGAATCAGATTGGGCCACTGCACCTCTAGAGGTTTCTAGATATATAAAAGCTTGTTCTACTCCTGATGGAACTTCAACAACAACTTCTGTTTGTGATACGGATAGAATTGTTGCAGGAAGTTCAACAAGATTTCCCTCTTCTTCTGTTCCCGAAACAAAAGTCACAGAAGAGGTCTCGGTAAAGTCTCCCCCTTGCAATGTTACCATTTTCACTCCATCAACAGTTTCTTCCGTAAATCCTTCTATAGTTAAAAGAGAAAAATCATATTCGGTTACACCTATTGAGTTTTCTAATCTCAAAACATTAGGTTGATCTACATATGGAGCATCTAAAGGTACAGTTACAAAAGCAATATTATCCGTTAATAGAGCTGGATTGAAACCTGCTTGAAAACCATTAAATTCAATAGAAATTAATGAGGCTAAATTTTCTCCTCTGATAATATAAGTTCCTTCTAAAACTCCCTGTGTTACAGGAGTATCTTCTCTAGCTTCACTTACACTTTCTATTATTGGTGGAGCTTTTGACTCTGGTATAGAATCTTTTTGGAATTCATCTTCACATGATGTTAGTTGCAATAGCACTAATAACATCAAAATAATTGGTCTAATTTTTTTCATTTTACACATAATTTTTTTTATAACTTTTTTTTAATTTAATCTCCAAAATCATATGGAACAGGTGGCTCTTGCAATGCTGGATTATTCTGAACTTCATTTGTTGGATACGGAAACAAAAGGTCATCCATATTTGGAGTATACATCTCAGAATCTACCGTTGGAGGTGTTGTATCATCATTAAAAGTACCTCTCTCTGTGTTACTTAAGTAGTTAATTGCAAAGGCTGGACCCCTTCTCACTATATCATACCAAAACTCAAATTCAAAAGCTAATTCAATTCGCCTTTCTTGAAAAACATCTTCAATAGTAGGATTGGCAATATTGTCTAGCCCTGCTCTTCTACGTACTTTATTAAGAGACTCAGCTCCTAATAAAGTTGACCCTCCTCCCATTACGGCAGCTTCAGCATTGATTAATAATAATTCTCCATATCTTAGAATATAAGTATTATTAGGATAGCTTTGTTGAGCTCCGCCTCCATTGGTTTCTGCATTACCGATAACATATTTTTTAATACCAACATTGGTGCCTTGATGGTCTACCGTTTCTGATACCGTATATCCTCCATTCAAATCTGGATAATATGATCCGGGAGCCATGATTGTAGCATAATATCTAACATCTTGTTCAGTATCTTCATAAGCATCTTGAAGGTCTAATGATGGACCTATGGCCGAATAGCCATCTGCAAAACCAGTAATTCCGGCCTGAGCAAATAATGATTGTATTGCATTACCTTCAGAATATTGTCCAGAAGTTGACCATTGAAGTGCAAAAATTGATTCTGGATTGTTGTCATTTGCAGTTAAAAACAAATCGTAATAACTTCCGTTTGGATCTCCATCTTCAGCGTCACCTCCAAATAGTTTAAACTCACCCGAGTTAATCACTTCTTGAGATAATTGAAATGCCATTTCATAATTTTGCTCATACAAATGTATTTTTGCCATCATGGCTTTTGCAGATCCACTTGAAACTTTTGCATTTAAGTCATAGTTTCCTCCTCTAGTTTTTTCATAGCAATTATCAATTGCATATTGCAAGTCGCGTTTAATAAATTCATAAACATCCTCTTCTGGGTTTCTTGGGACAATTGGTTGCAACACATATTCATTATTGTCTGCAATAAGAGGAATAGGTCCAAAAATCCTTACCAGATAAAAGTATGCTGTCGCCCTAATGAAACGTGCCTCACCTATAGCGTTATTGACTACATCTTGTGATATATCGGGATTTACAAATTGCGGCATAGTATTAATTACTGAGTTTGCTTGTGCAATAACTGCATAAAGAGACTCCCAAGATTGTGTTAATGTACCGTGCTCACCAGTGATTGCAAAATTTACAAAATCTGCATTTCTAGGATCCCAAGTACGGCCATTACCAGAACTTAACTCCCCTATACACCAAGCTACATTAGAAATAAAATTAAACCATGGTCTTGAGTATAGATGATTAGTACCAGAATTCACTTGTTCTACAGTTTGATAGAAATCTACTGTATTAAAAGAATCTTCTGGAGGACGATCTATAAAATCATCACTACAAGAGGGTAGAAAAAGCATGAATACTGCTAACAGTAAAAATTTTGTTTTTGAAATATTATTCATCTTATATCTTATTTTTTAAAATTCTACATTAACACCTAAGGTAAACGTTCTGGGACTAGGATACCTGCCATTATCAACACCTAGCAAAAGTGTATTTTGATTATATGCTCCCACTTCAGGGTCATAACCTGAGTAATTAGTAAATGTATATAGGTTTTGAGCACTTACATAAAGTTTAAGTTTGGTCATTCCTATTTCTTCTGAAAATCTTGGAGGCAATGTATATCCGAATGTTACATTTTGAATTCTCAGATAAGACCCATCTTCAATATATCTATCTGAAATATTTATGTTTGGTGTATCGTTTCTGGCAAGTCTAGGTGAACTTGCGTCAGGGTTATCAACCGACCAATAATCTAAAACAGATGGTGATTGATTTGTATATGTTCTATTACCAGCAGTTAAAGAACGACCGATGGCATTGAATATGTCATTACCGTATGATCCTTGCATAAAAATTGATAAATCAAAATTTTTGTAAGAAAAAGAATTTTGAAAACCAAATGTAAAATCAGGATGCGGATTTCCTATAACCGTTCTATCGTCCCCATCTACATCCCCATCTCCATCAACATCTTTAAATTTAATGTCACCTAACCACGTCGTTGAGAAAAGTGCATCTTCAAAAGGTCTTCCAAATTGTATAGGCGCTCCATTAATATCATCAAGGGTTCTAAAAATACCCTCCACTTTGTAACCGTAAAAAAGACCTATCGGTTGCCCTACCTGTGTTAGAGTTATATTTTGATTAGATGAATCTAAAGTTAAGTTACCATTAATTGTCAAATCACCTAAAAGTTCATTTACCCTGTTCTTATAATGCGAAAACGTTAAGGTTGAGTTCCAGTTGAAATCTTTGTTTTCGATTGTTTTATAATTAAAGGTCAAATCCACACCTGTATTTTGCATTTCTCCTAAATTGACCCATGGGGCGGTTATTGCACCAGGAGAATTTCCACCAGTTATAAAATCTGTTACGGACAATTGGTATAGGAAATCTTTAGAGACTTTTTTATAAACTTCTATTGTTGCATTAAATCTAGATTCAAATAAATCGAATGAAAGACCAAAATTTGTTTGAGTAGATGATTCCCAAGTTAAATCTTCATTAGGAAAATTGGCAAATTCAAAACCTGTACCTATTCCTGTAGAAATAGTATTTAGTCTTGATCCATATGCAAAATTTGGAATATTTTGATTGCCCACTTCACCATAACCGCCATATATTTTTATATTTTCAATATAATCTACATCAGACATAAATTTCTCATTAGATAATCTCCATGACGCAGATACAGATGGAAAATAACCCCATTTATTCCCTTCAGCAAATTTAGAAGAGCCGTCCGCCCTTAAAGATGCTGTTAAGTTATACTTACTGTCAAACGAATATATTAATCTCCCAAAGTAAGAAGTAAGGGCAGTACTGCCTTTGTACTGATCTGTAAAATCATTTGCATTTCCAGTGCCTAGGATTGGCACATCATTACTTACAAAATCGCCATCTTGTGATATTACCCCTTCCCATTGTGATTCTTGCGCTTCATGCCCTAACAATGCAGTAACTGTGTGCTTTTGGTTAAAAGTTTTATTGTACGTTAATAAATTCTTTACAATCCAAAAATCAGTATTTTCATTTCTAAGACTTAAAACATTTGTTCCTCTATCTATAGCTCCATATGAAAAGGTAGGCTGAAATCTATTGCTGATATTATTACCAAAATCACCACCAAACTCCAATCTATATGTAAGATTGCTACCCAATTTCAATTCGGAATAGATATTTCCTAAAATTCTGTTTCTGGTTAATTTATTTTCAATGCTCAAAGCTTCTGCAATTGGGTTTCTAATTCCAAATGCAATTTCCTCAGCAGTAACAGGACCAGCAAAAGTTCCATCTGGATTATAGACTGCCGTTGCAGGATTATTTAATAAAGAAAGTGCTATAATACCATTGGTAGAGTTATTTAATGTAATATTTTCATTGGTTCTGCTTGAGGTTATATTAGCTCCTACACTAATCCAGTCTTTTATTTTAGCATTAATATTTGCTCTAACTGTTATTCGGTCGAAAGAAGAACCTATAACAGTACCTTCTTGATCTACGAAACCTGTAGATAGAAAATAGTTGATATCATTTTTACCACCAGAAAAGGAAACTTGATGGTTTTGCATGAATCCTTCCTCAAAAATCTCCTTTTGCCAATTAGTTCCCGGTCCCAATAAGCTTGGGTTTAAAAATTCAATTTGTTCATTAAGTCCATATATCTCACCTATTTCGTTTTGTAACCTTGCATATCCGGGTAAGTCTAAAACATCTATCAAATTGGTAGGACGTTGAATTGCTAAATACGAATTGTAAGAAAGTTTTCCTTTTTCGTTCTTACCTTTTTTGGTTGTAATAATGACAACACCATTTGATCCTCGCGAACCGTAAATAGCGGTAGCTGAAGCGTCTTTTAAAATATCGACAGACTCAATATCGTTGGGATTTATAGCAGACAAAGGACTTACACCTGTTGACCCTGCGTCTTCTCCAAGCCCGTTATCAGCTATTGACCGACCACTTGTACCTACATTATTAGAATCTCCTGAGATTGGAACACCATCTATTATATATAATGGTTCACTAGAACCCGTAATAGAATTAACACCTCTTATTCTTACAGAAACTGCACTACCTGGTTGTCCAGAATTCTGTGTAACGCTAACACCTGCTGCCCTACCTTGTAACAACTGGTCAATACTTACTTGAGGTATGTTTTCTATATCCTCTGCTTCTACACTAGAGACTGAGCCACTAATCTCTTCTTTTAATTGCGAGCCATAACCTATTACAACTACTTCTGATAAATTTTCAAAGCTTTCTTTCAAAGTAACGTTTAAACTCACCCTATTATCTACAGATATTTCTTGAGTTACAAAACCCAAATAACTGAATACCAAAAAGGCGCCATCATTTATAGTAATAGAATAATTACCATCAAAATCTGTAACAACACCATTGGTTGTTCCTTTTTCTATGACATTTACTCCTGGGAGCGGGAGGTTATTAACATCATAAACAGTTCCGTTAACTTTATTCTGTGCGGATATAAATTGACCCACTAAAAAAAATAATAAGAATGAGCATAGAAACTTCTTATTAAAACTAAGGTTTTTAGAATAAGGTTTTCGCATGATTTTAATGTTTAGTACAAGGTTATTATTAAATTATAACTTTCATAAGTTAATAATTGACAAATAATGAATTTTAATGACAAAATATTAACAATATCAAAATTAAAGGAATTGTTAAGTCTATGTTAATATTATTTTGTCATTTACCAATAAAATATATTCGGACACAATATCATTAAATTGAAAACCATTGTAATAAGTCTTGCTGAAAAGTAGGCTGGTGCAAGTTTACAACCATAATTAACCCGTAAAAAAGGTTCAACAGAGTATTTTAATTTTAAAAAAAAGTGTAGAAGGGTTTAGAGAATTCTTTTTATTCCTGAGAATTCATTTTTAAATTGACTTGGAGTACAATTCTTCAACTTTTTAAATACTCTATTAAAATTAGCAATATTGTTAAAGCCACACTTAAAGGCTATTTCCGAAATACTGTTGTCTTTTTCTATTAACCAAATAGCGGCATACCCAATCCTAACGTCATTTACATATTCAACGAAGGTTTTACCTGTACGTTTTTTCATGAATCGATTAAAAGACACGTTACTCATGTTTACAATTTCTGATATTTCAGAAAGGGTGATTTTTTTACTGAAATTATCCTGAACATATTCATAAACCGTTTTAATTTTATCACTGTTTTCAAAACTATCCCTATTTACCGTATATGTAGACAAAAGCCTTTGGTTGCGGGAGTTTGCTAAATCATGAAGTATCGAAATCATCTCTAAGAAATAATCCATACCATCAGACCTTGATACTTTAAATATCCTTTTGCTTAAATCTTTAGCTGTTTTTTCTGAAAACAAAATACCGTGTATAGACCTATCGAGCATATCTTTTATAGGTTTCATTATACGCCTCAACAGTAAACCATCTGAGAATAAATGTTCATCAAACTGAATTGTTATTTCGTGTATACTCTTGTTTTCGCAGTTGTGAGTCATCCAGCCATGGTGTAAGTTAGGTCCCACCAATACCAATTCAATATCCTCAATATCTTCAATGCTATCACCGACAATTCTTTTAACCCCTTTGCCATTGTTAATGAAGTTTAGTTCGTATTCAGGATGAAAATGAACAGGAAAATCAAAATCTTCTTTTATTCTATCAAATACCAAAAAACTGTCCTCTTGGGATAAAGGAGTGATTTCTCGGTGAATATTTTTATGTATTTCCATAGCAAATTTTTAAAATAGTGTAGCAATTTGATAAAATAATATCAATTATATAGTTGCAGGTTGTCTAAATTTGAATCATTAAAATATTACACATTATATAACTTTGAAAACAAAAATATCAATAAATTACAAAAATGACAGTTCTTTTTTAAGGATACCTCACTTTAACGCCTTTTCTTTTAAAAAATCCCTGACCGCATTACTAATACTTTTAGTGTTTTCTTGTCAATCAATTTACACAGGTGGTTACAAAAAACCATCATTGGTTGATAAAAAAATATCAAGACAAACTAAATTATTACGAAAAAAACTTTTTTTAATTTCTAAAAAAGGCTTTGCAATAGGTCATCAAGATTGCACATCTTACGGTATAGGCTGGAAAAAATCTGATTATCCAGACACCAATAAAAGCGATGTGTTTGATATGGTTGAAGATAACCCTTCTGTATATGGGTTTGATATTGGGAAAATAGAACATGGACAAGACAGTAACATAGATGGTGTTCCTTTTAACTTAATGAGAAACTTGATTATTGACGCTCACAAAAATGGAGGCATTATAACTGTGAGTTGGCATTTAGACAACCCTACTTCTGGTGGAGATTCTTGGGACACAATACCAACTGTGTCTAATATACTTAAAGGAGGAAAATACAGAGCTAAATATGAATCTTGGATAGAAAGAGCTGCTACATTCTTTAAGTCCTTAAAATTAGAAAATAAAGAAATCCCAATAATATTTAGACCATTTCATGAAATGAATGGTTCTTGGTTTTGGTGGGGAGATGGGCACTGTACCACTACAGAATATAAACTGTTATGGCACCAAACAGTAAAACTATTGAGAGACAAACATAAGTTACACAATATATTGTACACCTATTCCCCAAATAAACTTAATCCTGAAGATAATTATATGGATTATTATCCTGGCGATGAATATGTTGACATCTTAGGATTGGATATTTATGATTTTAATGATAAAGAAGATTACATGAATTCGGTTGTAAAAGACTTGGCATTAGTTAAATCTATCGCTACACAAAAAGAGAAATTATACGCTTTTACCGAAACTGGTTTAGAAAAAGTAACCACAAAAAATTGGTTTACAGAAGTACTTTATCCCAGTATAAAAGATTCAGGGATTAGCTGGGTTTTATTTTGGAGAAACAAGGATACGACCCATCATTATATGCCTTATAAAAAGCATATAAACGTTATGGATTTTAAAAAATTTGAAAAACTACCACAAACTTTATTCCTTCGAGATATAAAAAACATTAATAACTAGATTTAATGCTACAACCCATAGATATATCCATTATTTTAATTTACCTACTTTCAACAATAGTTATAGGGTTGGTAGTGAGAAAAAAAGCCCAATCAAGTAAAGACAATTATCTTTTAGGAGGAAAATCCATTCCTTGGTATCTATTAGGCTTATCAAATGCATCTGGTATGTTTGATATTTCTGGAACAATATGGCTCGTAACATTAATGTTTGCCTATGGTATTAAAAGTGCTTGGATTCCATGGCTTTGGCCAGTATTTAATCAAATTTTCTTAATGGTTTACCTTTCCAAATGGTTACGGAGATCAAATGTTACCACTGGTGCAGAATGGATTAAAACACGGTTTGGAGTTGGTAAAGGCGGTAGCTTGTCTCATACAATTGTAGTGGTATTCGCATTATTAAGCTGTTTAGGCTTTTTAGCATACGGTTTTATTGGCTTAGGTAAATTTGTAGAAATCTTTATTCCTTGGGAAATAATAAGCGACTATGTACCATTCAATGTTCCTGCCAATTACGTTGCCCATTTTTATGGTATTATTTTTACACTCTTTGCTGTTTTTTACTCACTTTTAGGTGGCATGTCAGGAATTGTTTGGGCAGATGTTATACAATTCACAATAATGACCGTTTCGGCTTTTGTAATAGCATATATAGGTTTTAATGCTATTGGTGAACACACCTTAAATGTTCCTGAGGGTTGGATGAGCCCCTTTTTCGGATGGGAATTGAATATGGACTGGAGTGAAATTATTCCTCAAGTCAATGAAAAAATTAAATCTGATGGCTACGGATTGTTCACTATATTCTTTATGATGATGGTGTTTAAGGGTATCTTGGTAAGTCTTGCCGGTCCTGCTCCAAATTATGATATGCAAAAAATATTATCAACTAAATCTCCTGAGGAAGCATCAAAAATGAGTGGCTTTGTTTCGGTAGTTTTAATGCCTATTCGCTATTTAATGATTGCTGGCTTTGCTGCATTAGCTCTTATTTTTTACGATAGATTAGATTTAATTACGGCTGCTGGGACTATAGATTTCGAATTAATTCTACCATCAGCCATAAAAGAATTTGTTCCCGTTGGGCTTATGGGTCTTTTATTGGCAGGTCTTTTAGCAGCCTTTATGTCAACTTTTGCCGGTACTCTAAATGCTGCACAGGCATATCTAATCAACGATATTTATTTAAAGAACACTAAAACCGCAACCAGTCAATCTCAAGTCAAAATTTTAAATTATGGCTCAGGCATTTTGGTTGTAATAGTAAGTGTGATATTAGGTTTCTTTGTTCAAGATGTAAACTCAATTTTACAGTGGTTGGTCTCTGCGCTATTTGGTAGCTATGTTGTGGCAAATATCTTAAAATGGCATTGGTGGAGGTTCAACGGTCATGGGTTTTTCTGGGGCATGGTAGCAGGCATCATTCCTGCTCTTATACTTCCTTCTGTATTTAATGAAACCTTAGATCTGTACTATTTTCCAATATTATTGCTAACCTCAATATTGGGTTGTTTAATTGGTACGTATTCTGCACCTCCAACCGAAGAATCTGTATTAAAAAGCTTTTATTCAGATGTGAGACCTTGGGGATTTTGGAAACCGATCCACGATAAATTAATACTTGAAAAACCCAACCTTAAAAAAAATTCCAATTTTGGTCGGGATATGTTCAATGTTTTAGTTGGTATAGTAGCACAAACGGCATTGGTAATATTACCAATGTACATAATCTTTAGACGGCAAACTCCAATATATATTTCTATAATAATATTAATTCTATGTGGTTTTTTATTGAAGAAATTTTGGTGGAATAATTTGAAAGAAAAACCTAACTAAAAAAATTATATCGTGTATATGACCATTAAGAATCTTGACAAGGCAAAAAAACATTATGCCAAAATAGTCAATAGAAAAAATAAACCAATAGAGCTATCCAATGGGATTTATAAAAGATATAAATATCCCGTAGTCACGGCTCACCACATTCCTCTTCACTGGAGGTATGATTTAAATCCTACAACCAATCCTAATTTTATTGAAAGGATTGGTTTTAATGCCACTTTTAATGCTGGCGCTATAAAATGGAACAATAAATATATACTCTGCGTCCGTGTTGAAGGTAATGACAGGAAATCTTTTTTTGCAATTGCAGAAAGCAGTAATGGTATTGATGGTTTTGAGTTTTGGGACAAGCCATGTGTAATCCCTCAAACTGAATTCCCAGACACCAATGTTTATGACATGAGATTAACACAGCACGAAGATGGGTGGATATACGGTGTTTTCTGTACGGAACGTAAAGATCCTAAAGCACCTCAAAGCGACACAAGCTCTGCACTCGCTAATGCAGGAATTGTACGAACAAAAGACTTAATTCATTGGGAACGCCTACCAGATCTAAAATCGAATTCGGGTCAACAACGAAACGTGGTATTGCACCCAGAATTTGTTGATGGCAAATATGCAGTTTACACACGCCCACAAGATGGGTTTATTGAAGTTGGAAACGGAGGAGGTATTGGCTTGGGCTATATTGATGATATGGCAAACCCTGTTGTTCAAAATGAAAGGATAATAAATAACAAAATTTATCACACCATTTTTGAATTAAAAAACGGGTTAGGTCCCGCTCCAATTAAAACCAAAGAAGGTTGGTTGCATTTAGCCCATGGAGTAAGAAACACAGCAGCTGGTTTGCGCTATACATTGTATATGTTTATGACAGATCTTAATGATATTTCTAAAGTTACACATCAACCAGCTGGCCATTTAATGAGCCCACTTAATAAAGAAAGAGTTGGAGATGTATCTAATGTATTATTCTCTAATGGCTGGATTACCGACGATGATGGTACAGTATATATCTACTATGCATCTTCAGACACAAGAATGCATGTTGCAGTCTCAACGATAGATAAGTTAATAGATTATGTAACCAACTCACCCAAGGATGGCTATACGTCAGCAAGTTCTGTACAAACCATAATTAATTTAGTTGATAAAAATAAAGGATTATACTAATGTCTAAAGCCCATCAACAGCTTAGTAATGAGTTCAAAAATGAATTAAATAATATTTTAAACTATTGGTCTCAAAACACCATAGATTATAAAAATGGTGGTTTTTTAGGTAAAATCAATCATTATAATGAGGTTGTTCCTAAAGCGTCAAAAGGTGCAATCTTAAACACTCGTATTCTTTGGAGTTTTTCTGCAGCATCCAACCATTTAAACACTGAAGATTATAAAGAAATTTGTGACAGAGCATATCAATACTTACAATCACATTTTAACGACATTACATTTAAAGGTATTTTTTGGGAGTTAGATTATTTAGGGAATCCTATTAATAGACGCAAACAAGTATACGCTCAGGCTTTTGCAATTTATGCATTATCAGAATACTACATATTTTCTAAAAACGAAGAAGCTAAAAATTGGGCTATTGAAATATTTAATTTAATAGAAAAATATGCTAAGGATGAAAAAACAGGATACTTAGAAGCTTTTAATGAAGATTGGACACCTATTGAAGACATGAGGTTGAGCGATAAGGATATGAACGCAGCAAAAACCATGAACACACACCTTCATGTTTTAGAAGCTTATACAACATTGCTTAAAATATATGACAATGAAAATTTAAAAAAATCTTTAAAAACATTGGTCAATATATTTCAAAATAAGTTTTTAAACAGGAATAACCATTATGATTTGTTTTTTGATCAAAACTGGAATTTATTAAGCAACACAGTTTCTTATGGTCATGATATTGAGGCTATTTGGTTAATTATAGAAGCTGTGAAAATTTTAGGGGATGAAGAATTAATGACACAAGCAAAAATTATAGCAATAACTGTTACTGACACTTTTTTAGAAGAGGCCATTGATGATGAAGGTGCAGTAATAAACGAGAAAAATTTAACAACAGGCCATACAGATTATGACAGACATTGGTGGCCTCAGGTTGAAGCCTTGGTTGGTTTAAAGTATGCATACGCAATTAAGAAAAGTAAAAAATACAGTGATTGTTCATTAAAAATATGGGAGTTTACAAAAAAGCATCTTATAGATTACGAGAACGGAGAATGGCACTATAGAGTTGATAAAAACGGGAAAAAGAATACACAGGAAGATAAAGTGAGTATGTGGAAAGCACCTTATCATTCATCAAGAGCACTAATGATTTTAACTGAAAAATGAAAATAAAAAAATTAATTTTAACTAGCCTATTTGCAGGTTTATTTGTTGTTAGCTGTTCAAAAGACGATGCTGAAGAAGAAAATGTAACAAGAGTAAATATAGCTGCAAGTATAGGTTTGGCATCAGAGCCAAATACCAATGGAGAATTTACATTAACCTTATCTGGTTCAGTAAGTACGGCAACAACTATAAGTTATACTATAAGTGGAACCGCAACAAATGGTACAGATTATCAAACTATATCTAATTCTGCCACAATTCCTGCAAATTCTACTAGCAAAACAATAGCTGTAAATATTATTGATGATACTATAACAGAAGATGACGAAACCTTAACTATCACATTAACTACAACAAGTAATCAAAACATAATATTAGACTCAGCAGATACTGCTACAGTCACTATTACTGAAGCACCTGAAGAATTTGTCTTATTACCAGAGGAAGCTTCATTATTTATGGTTAATCCTAATGCTACTCCAGAAACGATTGCGCTATTTTATAATTTAAAAATCCTATCTAAAACAAAATTTGTTGTTGGTCAGCAAGATGCTTTCAATAGTTTTTACAATGATAATGGTGGCGAATCTGACATAAAGAAAACAACTGGTAGTGACCCAGGTTTATTAGGTTCAGATTTTATGTTTATTACCGATGATAATAATGATGGCTCAGCATCCAACTGGTTTTACCAACAAGAAGAAATTATAAAGTATGATGCAATAGAGGCATATAATAAAGGTATGATAAATACATTTTGCTGGCATATGCGAGAACCATATGAAGGCTGTCTCTTATACACATCTCCGAGCCCACGAGACCGAGGCTGATCT
>CAJXVG010000055.1 GCA_913061495.1 uncultured Winogradskyella sp. | reverse complement strand
ACGAGATCAGCCTCGGTCTCGTGGGCTCGGAGATGTGTATAAGAGACAGATTGTACAGAAAGTTTAGCTCCAGTACAACCTAAAGGGTGTCCTAATGCAATGGCACCACCATTAACATTTATAATCTCAGGATTAAGGTCTAATTCTCTAATTACAGCTAATGATTGAGATGCAAAAGCTTCATTTAATTCAATTAAATCTAAATCAGATTGTTTTAATCCTGCTTGTCCTAATGCTTTAGGAATTGCTTTCACCGGACCTATTCCCATGATGCGTGGCTCTACACCTGCAGCTGCATAATTGACTAATCGTGCAATAGGTTCAATGTTTAATTCTTTAACCATATCCTCACTCATAACCATAACAAAAGCAGCACCATCACTCATCTGTGAAGAGTTACCAGCAGTAACACTTCCACCTGCAGCAAATACTGCTCTAAGTTTTGCTAGTGCTTCTTTGCTTGTTCCTTTTCTTGGACCTTCATCCTTAGTGACTGTATATGATTTAGTTGCTTTTTTTCCATTTGAATCTACATAAGTTTCATCTACAGTTATAGGAACAATTTGGTCTTGAAAACGATCTTCAGCTTGTGCTTGTAAAGCTTTAATGTGTGAATTGTACGCAAACTCATCTTGATCTTCCCGAGATACATTGAATTGCTTAGCAACAGCTTCAGCAGTGTTTCCCATTCCCCAATAATACTCTTCATGACCTGCCTTAACTGTATCATAATTTAATTCTGGCTTAAATCCTGTCATAGGCACAGAGCTCATGCTTTCTGAGCCACCAGCAATAATACAATCTGCCATTCCAGCCTGGATTTTAGCAGTTGCAATACCAATGGTTTCAATTCCTGATGAACAGAAACGATTTACGGTTACACCAGGTACGTCAACACTATTTAATCCAATGAGAGAAATAAATCGTGCCATATTGAGTCCCTGTGAACCCTCTGGCATTGCATTTCCTACAATGACATCATCAATACGTTTTACGTCTAGTTGAGGTAACTCTTTCATCATGTGCTGAATGGTTTCAGCACCTAATTCGTCTGCTCTTTTAAATCTAAACACGCCTTTTGGTGCTTTACCAACTGCGGTTCTATATGCTTTTACTATATATGCTTGTTTCATTTTCCTATCCCTAACCCTTTCCAAAGGAAAGGGAACTGTTGTGGGTAATTTTTAAGTTAGAATATATTTTTTTTCCATCACATTTCCTTCCTTTAGGGAAGGCTGGGATGGGATTTTAATTTCTTAATGGTTTACCAGTCTTTAACATATGCTGAATTCTCTCTAACGTTTTCCGTTCTGTACACAGTGATAAAAATGCTTCACGCTCTAAATCCAATAAATATTTTTCACTTACGTTTGTAGGCTCAGACAAATCACCTCCAGCCATGACGTATGCTAATTTATTGGCAATTTTTTTATCGTGTTCACTGATGTAGTTACTGTCTTCCATTGAGTCTGTTCCTACTAAGAACATACCTAATGCTTGTTTTCCAAGGACTTTGATGTCAGTACGTTTTACGGGTTGTGTGTATCCCATATCTGCCATTAACATAGCGTGCTGTTTAGCCACTGCAATTTGGCGGTCTTTATTAACCACAACAATATCTTTTCCTTTTTGAAGAATGCCTAAATCGAATGCTTCGTATGCAGACGTTGCCACTTTAGCCATACCGATAGTAAGGAAATACTCTTGTAAGACATTAAGTTTTACGTCACCTTTTCTAAAGGTATCTTGAGCACGTAAAGCCATTTCTTTAGAGCCTCCACCACCAGGAATAACACCAACTCCAAACTCCACAAGACCAATATAAGTTTCGGCAGCTGCCACAACTTTATCTGCGTGCATTGACAATTCACACCCTCCTCCTAGCGACATACCATGTGGTGCAGCTATGGTAGGTATTGCTGAATAGCGCATACGCATCATACTATCCTGAAAATATTTTATGGCAGCATTAAGCTCATCATATTCTTGTTCTGCAGCCATCATAAAAATCATGCCGATGTTTGCGCCCACAGAGAAATTGGCAGCTTGATTACCAACAACAAGACCTGCAAAATCTTTTTCTGCAATATCAATGGCTTTATTTAAACCAGAAAGGACATCACCTCCAATGGTGTTCATTTTAGATTGAAACTCTACGTTGAGTATGCCATCTCCTAAATCTTCAACAACAACTCCTGAGTTTTTGAATACCTCCTTAGATTTTCTAATGTTATCCAAGATGATAAAACTATCTTGACCAGGAATTTTTTCTTGTTTTTTAGATGGAATGTCATATGCATATGTGGCTCCATCTTTAACTGTATAAAAAGATTTGTTACCAGATTCCAACATTTCATTAACCCAAGCATTAGGCTCCAATCCTTCTGCTTTTATCATTTCAATTCCTTTTTCTACCCCTATTGCATCCCAAATTTGAAAAGGACCATGTTCCCAACCAAAACCAGCTTTCATAGCATCATCGATTTTGTATAAATCGTCGGTGATTTCTGGAATTCTATTTGATACGTAAGCAAACAACGCAGCAAAACTTTTTCTGTAGAATTCACCTGCTTTATCTTTTCCTTTTACTAAGATTTTGAAACGGTCTGCAACTTTATCAACTGTTTTGGTTAATTCTAGTGTTGCAAATTTGGCACGTTTCTTTTCTCTGTATTCTAAGGTGTTTAGGTCTAGTGATAAAATATCTGATGAGCCATCTTCTTTTCTTACCTTTTTATAAAAACCTTGGCCAGTCTTACTTCCCAGCCATTTGTTCTCCATCATGGTATCGATGAAATCAGGAAGTTTAAAAAGCTCGTGACGTTCGTCTTGTGGGCAATTTTCTCTTATTCCGTTAGCTACATGAACCAAAGTGTCTAATCCTACAACATCTACTGTTCTAAACGTTGCTGACTTTGGTCTACCTATTACTGGACCAGACAATTTATCTACTTCTTCAATAGTAAGATCCAAATCTTTTACAGCATGAAATAAACTCATGATGCTGAAGATTCCTATTCTGTTTCCAATAAATGCAGGTGTATCTTTAGCTACAACTGAAGTTTTTCCTAAGAATTTCTCACCATATTCATTTAAGAAATCCAAAACGTCTTGGTCTGTTTTTGGACCAGGAATAATCTCAAATAATTTTAAGTAACGAGCGGGATTAAAGAAGTGTGTTCCGCAGAAATGCTTCTTGAAATCTTCACTACGTCCTTCACTCATAAACTTAATAGGAATACCAGATGTATTAGAGGTAATAAGAGTTCCTGGAGTTCTATGCTTTTCAAGCTTTTCAAAAACCTGTTTTTTAATGTCTAATCGTTCTACAACGACTTCCATAATCCAATCTACGTCCTTAACCTTTGCTATATCATCTTCAAGATTACCCGTTGTAATTCTGTCTGCGAATGACGGGTGATAGAGTGGTGCAGGTTTAGATTTTATGGATGCAGCTAAAGCATCGTTAACTAATCTGTTCCTAACCGCTTTGTCTTCTAAAGTTAAACCTTTGGCTTTTTCTTTATCGTTTAGTTCTCTTGGAACAATATCCAAAAGTAAAACATCCACACCAATATTGGCAAAATGACAAGCTATACCGCTTCCCATTATTCCTGATCCAATAACAGCTATTTTTTTAATTCTTCGTTTACTCATCTTATTTTAAAATGTGTTCTTTTTGATTGTATATTTTTTTGTTTGAAATCATGTTATTTATGACTTCTGAAACCTTATAGAAGTTTGACAACTCTTCTGGTGTAACATTATCTTTTATAGTTTCATTGAATGTCAAAACCTTTTCTTTAGAATAAGCCCTTTTTTCTCTTCCAAATTCAGTTAAAAAAATGAGAACACCACGACCATCTTCTGGATTTGGTTTACGTTCTATTAAGCCCTTAGCTTCCATAGACTTTAAGGTTCTAGAAAGACTTGTAGCTTCCATGCCCATTTTTGGTCCTAATGAGGTTGAAGGTGTGCCTTTTTCCGGATCAATACTTAGCAAAGCAAAACCTGTTGCCATAGTAGAATCGAACTTTGAAGCCTCTTCATTATACATTTTGTTTACAGCTAACCAAGTGGTTCTTAAAACATAATCAATGGTTTTGTCTTTCATTATTTCTGAAATTGAATTCCAAATATAATAAAAAAATACTATGCACGCATAATAAATTTAATAAAATTAAAGATCAGTTTGAAAAAAAAGTGATGACATTTTGCTTAAAGTGCGATATAGTTTAAAACCACTAAAAATGTAAACTTATGAAACGATTTATTTTCTTTTATGTATTTGTTTTTTTTGCTTTCGCATGCAGTTCTAATGATGATTCAGATTCAGAACCGTCTCAACGAGAGCCTGGTGAGCCTTCATCTATTGTTGAAGTGGCAGGAAGTTCATTTGGCACCACGTCTATTACCTTTGATGATTTTGATGGGTTCCCTATAGGTGAAAGGTACGTTATGTATCTTGAAGCTGGTAGCAATTTCGATTTAGATGTCTATATGCTCACAGAAGGTGGTTTTGAAGCTGGTACTGTAAAAACTATTACGGTAAGTTCTAACACTCATACCAATGAAGTGATTTTTTATGATTATGTTAATAATTTAGGTCAAGATTCTTATGAATCTATTTCTGGGACCATTACCATAACGGATAATATTCCTTATGAAATTCCTGGAGGTAACGGTTCGGGAATCTATTTAAGTGGTGATTTTGAAATAACTCTTGAAAAATATGGTTCATCAGGTGAAGAAATTTCAATTATTGGTGGCTTTACAGATGTAAGATTTGGATTACAGTAATCAGAAAGTTGAATTAAAATAAGCTAAGAAAGCGTTTCTTTAGAAATGATTTTATCAGATTAAAAGGATTTTGATTGAATTATCCCATTTTTTACAATTACAGCATCAGTTATTGCAGACATTAATATAATTACAACAACATCCAATCCCAATATTTTATATGTCATGTATGTTGTCATAGCCAATTTACAATACCGCTAATTACGTCAACGACTAAAACTATTTACTTAGGGTCTATAGATTTTTTCATAAAGTAGGTCATATTTTTCTCGTATCACACTACGCTTTACTTTCATTGTGGGAGTAAGCTGACCACTTTCAATTGACCATACTTCTGGAGTTAACTCAAAGCGTTTGATCTGTTCCCATTTCCCGAATTTTTTGTTGCAAGTATCAACTTCTTTTTGAATACGTTGTTGTATGATTTCAGAATTTGCAATAGCTTCAAGTGTTTTATCAATTTTTTTACCTTTTCGTTGAATCCAGTCTTCTATAAACTCAAAATTGGGTTGAATTATAGCAGCTGGCATTTTTTCTCCTTCTCCAATAACCATAACTTGTTCTATAAAACGAGATTGCTTTAATTCATTTTCAAGTAATGTTGGGATAATATATTTTCCGCCAGAGGTTTTGAACATTTCTTTTTTGCGGCCAGTGATTTTTAAAAATCCATCGCTATCAATCTCTCCTTTATCACCAGTGTGAAAATAGTCACCAGTCATAACTTCCGCAGTTTTATCAGGATCTTTGTAATAGCCCAACATAACGTTAGGACCTTTTACAAGGATTTCACCATCTTCGGCAATTTTTACATCAACATTCTCTATAGGCTTACCAACAGTGCCTATTTTAAAAAGTGAATTTTCATATTTTTCAACTGAAATAACAGGAGATGTTTCAGTAAGACCGTAACCTTGCATTACTTGCATGCCAGCAGCACCAAAGATACGTGATAAACGAGGCTGTAGAGCAGCACTACCTGAAACCATAGTGGCTAATTCTCCTCCAAGTGCTTCCCTCCATTTGCTGAAAATGAGTTTGTTGGCTATTTTCAATTTAAACTCATACCAAGGTCCATTAGCTTTGTATGGCTCCCAAACCTCACCAAGACCTACTGCCCAAAAGAAGAGTGCTTTTTTTATGCCAGATAATTCTTCAGCCTTAGCCATAATTTTATCGTAAACTTTTTCCAATAAACGAGGTACTACGCTCATGAGATTTGGTTTTATCTCTTTGGCATTATCACCTATTTTATCTATTCCTTCGGCAAAATATATGGATGTGCCAGCGTATTGGTATATATATATAAGTACACGTTCAAAAATGTGACAAATAGGTAAGAAGCTAAGTATGCGAGTTTCTTCTCCCATATTTGGAAGGCGTTTTGAAGCGTCTAGAGCGTTGCTGGTAATGTTCCAATGTGAGAGCATAACGCCTTTTGGTCTTCCTGTTGTGCCAGATGTGTAGATTATAGTTGCTAAGTCGTTGGGCTTTACAGCAGCTTTTCTTTCTTCAACTTCATTTTGATTGCTTTCATCTTTTCCCAATTCAAATAGCTCAGAGTAATGTTTGCATCCTTCTATATGATTAAAAGAATAAACTTCTTTAAGCTTAGTTTTTGACCTAATCTTATTTACTTTTTCTAAAACCTCTGCATCAGAAACAAAACAATAAATAGATTCGCTATGGTTTAATACATATTCATAATCATCTGACGAAATCGTTGGATATACAGGGATATTCTGAGCTCCAATTTGAAGGACTCCAATATCCATAATATTCCATTCGGTTCTATTTGAAGTTGAAATAACAGCGATTTTATCGTTAGGCATTATGCCCATTCTCAATAAAGCTCTACTTATAGAATTTGCCTTGTCAATATACTCTTGTGTGGACATAGGTGTCCATTGGCCATTGTACTTAGTTACAAGTGCGGCTGAATTGGGTTTATGTTCTAATTGGTAATAGGGAAAATCAAATAGGCGTTTAACGTCTGTCATATCAAATTAGCAAAAAATAATTAGGGATTTTACGAAAATAAGAAAATTAACCCTATTAACTTCAAAAATATTTTCAAGTGAAATATTTATATAACTTAACGTAATCATTTTATGGAATTAAGGTATGCCAGTTTTTTTTCAAAAGCATTCTTGTGTTTCTCCCAGCGTTTCCCTTTCGTTAAGTCTTTTAGAATTTTATCATTTCCATCTCTATAATTCATACAGAAAAAATCACCATTAGGATTTATTACTATGGTATGAAACCTACTTCTGTAATCTCTAAATAGTTTATCTATTAGCCCATAGTAATCTTTATGCCATTGGAAACGCTTATATTTAAGTGGATGACCATTATTGTGTTTGAAAAAATGATAAACCTCAGACCTATTTCTTTTACGTAAATTTTTTATACAGTTTCTAAGATTTTTAATATACCTAGAGTGGTTGATTACATGTCTATGGCTTGTACTATCCTTGTTATAAACAAGTTCGGATTTATCTGGAAATTCACTTATTTGTTTTAAAGTATCTTGATAATGAATGACCATAATTTTTGTTGTGTCAATTTTATTCCTTTCAGAAAAAATTAAAAAAAGTTGGTGACGCTTTACCTTATCAAGTGTACCAAACAAGTGAGAATATCGGAGACGATATAATACAAGAGTATCATTTTCAAATTTTAAACTTGAAAACAACTTACTGTCTAGTTTAGTATCATGTCTTTTTTTTGATATATTATAATACTGCACATCAGAATATATAGTGTCTTTTGCGTAATTTAAATAATATTTTGAGCTACCAACTTGCGCAAAGCAGACAAAACTAAAACCTAAGGTTATTAAAAGTATTTTAAATTTCATTTTCAATCCATTTTCTAGCGTTTACAAACGCTTCAATCCAAGGTGAAACTTCATCTTTTCTACCGTTTGGATAATGTGCCCAGTTCCATTGGAATATAGATCGCTCAATGTGAGGCATTGTTACTAAATGTCTTCCTGTTTTATCACACATCATGGCTGTATTAAAAGCTGAACCATTTGGATTGGCAGGATATTCAGCATAACCGTACTTAGCAACAATATCGTAATTGTCCTCTGAAAGTGGTAGGTTGAATTTGCCTTCACCGTGGCTTATCCAAACTCCAAGTGTACTACCTGCTAAACTAGACAACATTACAGAATTGTTGTTTTGAATCTTTACCGACGTGAAACCACTTTCGTGTTTCTTGGAATCGTTGTAGGTGAGCTTACCGTGGGTTTTGTGCTCTGGGTTTACCAAATCTAATTCCATCCATAGTTGGGCACCATTGCATATACCTACTGAAAGTGTGTCTTTTCTATCAAAGAAATTTTTAATAGCTTTATTGGCCTTGTCATTATATTTAATTGCACCAGCCCAACCTTTGGCAGATCCTAAAACGTCACTATTACTAAAACCGCCAACTGCACCTAGAAATTGAATATCCTCAAGTGTTTCCCTCCCGGAAATCAAATCGGTCATGTGTACGTCCTTAACATCAAAGCCTGCTAAATACATGGCGTTAGCCATTTCTCGTTCTGAGTTACTGCCTTTTTCACGTAAAATTGCAGCTTTTGGTCTGTTAGATGGTGTGTTAGGACGTTTACCATTGAAGCCTTCAGGAAATTTATATTGTAAAGGTTGATTTTTGTAATTTTCAAAACGATCCTTTGCCAAGCCATTTGCGGTTTGCTGTTGGTCTAGCAAATAAGATGTTTTAAACCACATATCTCGTAACCTTGAAACCGTCATTGTAAAAACTTCATCACCGTTCACTATACCAAGCACATCGCTTTTCATAACCCGACCTATATTATGAAAGTCAATATTAGCATTCCTCAATATAGTTTCAATAGAGTCATCTGCTGCTTGAAAAACAATTCCGGCATTTTCAGAAAATAACACTTTAAAAGAATCCTTTTGCTGTAATGTGGTGATGTCTAATTCAGCTCCAAGATTATGGTCTGCAAAACACATCTCGAGAAGTGTAGTAATCAATCCACCAGAAGCTACATCATGGCCAGCTACAATCTTACCATCTTTTATTAACTCTTGTATTGTGTTAAAAACTGTTTTAACGTAAGTGGCACTTTTAATATTAGGGGTTGTGTTTCCTATTTTGTTGGTGATTTGAGCAAAAGAGCTTCCTCCTAATTCATAAGAATCTTGTGATAAATTGATATAATAAATTGAGCCTTTATCTTGTTGAAAAACAGGTTCAATTACTTTAGTAATATCATTACAATTTGCAGCTGCAGAGATAATTACCGTACCAGGAGAAATCACATCTCCATCCGGATATTTTTGCTTCATAGAAAGCGAATCCTTTCCTGTAGGTACGTTGATACCTAAATCTATTGCAAATTCAGACACTGCTTTTACAGCTTTATATAAACGTGCATCTTCACCTTCGTTTTTACAAGGCCACATCCAATTGGCGGAAAGTGATACACTTTTTAGACCTTCTTTTAATGGTGCCCAGATAATATTGGTTAAGGCTTCGGTAATAGAATTTTTACTGCCAGCTTCAGGATTAATTAAGCCAGAAATAGGTGAGTGGCCAATACTTGTCGCAACACCCTCTTTTCCTTTAAAATCGAGAGCCATTACAGCAACATTGTTTAAAGGTAATTGTAGTGGACCAGCACATTGCTGTTTAGCTACACGTCCTCCTACGCAACGATCTACTTTATTGGTAAGCCAATCCTTACATGCCACAGCTTCAAGTTGAAGTACCTGATCTAAATAATCGTAAAAGTTATTGGTGTCGTATGAAATTCCACTGTAGTGTTTGTCAACTGTACGGTCCTTCATTATGGTTTTTGGCGAACTACCAAACATATCATCCAGGTCTAAATCCATAGGTTTGGCTCCTGTGGTTTTAGATTCAAAACAGAAATGTTTGTCGTCGGTAACGTCTCCTACTGAATAAAATGGCGAGCGCTCGCGTTCAGCAATTTTACTTATATGATCAAGATTTTTTTCAGCAATAAGTAGTCCCATACGTTCTTGGGATTCATTACCAATTATTTCTTTACTAGAAAGTGTTGGATCTCCAACAGGAAGCTGATCTAAATCGATACATCCACCTGTATCTTCAATAAGCTCTGAAAGACAGTTTAAGTGTCCACCAGCACCATGGTCATGAATGGAAATAATATCATTTTTATCACTTTCAACCATACCACGTACCACATTTGCAGCACGTTTTTGCATTTCTGGGTTAGAACGCTGTACGGCATTTAACTCAATACCAGAAGCAAACTCACCTGTATCAGCAGATGATACCGCAGCTCCACCCATGCCAATACGGTAGTTATCTCCACCTAGCACTACAATTTTGTCACCAGCTTTTGGGGTTTCTTTTATGGCTTGGTCTAACTTGCCATAACCAATACCTCCTGCTTGCATTATTACTTTGTCATAGCCTATATTATCATCATTTTCTTGATGCTCAAAGGTTAAAACCGATCCGCAAATTAAGGGTTGGCCAAATTTATTTCCAAAGTCAGATGCTCCGTTACTTGCCTTAATCAAAATATCCATTGGTGATTGGTACAACCATTTGCGTTCTGGAAATGCTTTTTCCCATAAACGCTCATCGTTTAATCTTGAATAAGAAGTCATGTACACAGCAGTTCCTGCCAAAGGCAAAGAACCTTTTCCGCCTGCCAGTCTATCTCTAATTTCACCTCCAGAACCTGTTGCAGCTCCATTAAACGGCTCTACTGTTGTTGGGAAATTATGGGTTTCAGCTTTTAAAGAAATTACAGATTCAAAATCTTGGGTTTTATAATAGTCGGGAATATCTGGACGTTGAGGGGCAAATTGCTCAACCATTGGTCCTTTTATAAATGCGACATTATCTTTATATGCCGAAACAATATCGTTAGGGTTTTGTTTTGATGTTTCCTTTATCATTTTGAACAATGACATGTCCTTTTCTTCTCCATCAATGATAAACGTGCCATTGAAAATTTTATGGCGGCAATGCTCAGAGTTTACTTGTGAGAATCCAAAAACCTCAGAGTCAGTAAGTGGTCTGCCTATTCGTTTTGAAACACCTTCTAGATACTCAATTTCTTCATTGCTTAGTGCTAAGCCTTCTACTTCATTATAGGCTGAGATATCGTTTACTTCCTTAATGGTTTCAGGTTGAATTTCAATTGTATAGACATCTTGATTGAGACTTTTATATTTTTCAGAAATCATAGGATCATATTCGTCAAAGCTTTCATTGCATTTTGCAAATTCTTCAATTCTGATGATACCTTCTATACCCATATTTTGGGTAATTTCAACGGCATTTGTACTCCATGGAGTAATCATTGCAGCTCTTGGACCAACAAAAAAAGCATCTATTGATGCTTGTTCTATTTTTGGCTGGTCGCCAAATAACCATGTCAATTTTGAAATGGTTTCGGTTGATAATTCTTTTGTGGCTTGAACAGCAAAAACAGTGCTGTTTTGGTTTCCAAAGAAATGAATCATTTTAGTATTGGATTTTGATGTGAAAAATAAAACACAAAGTTAACTCATTTTGATGTATTGTAGCTATAATTTGAATTTAGAATAGTTGGACTTATTCAACATGTTTTGAACAAAAAAAAGGACAACTAATTAGTTGTCCTTTTATGCTAAGAGCCTTAATAAATTTAATTTTTTACTAAACGCTTTGTAATAGTTTTATTGTTTTGGGTAATTCTAAGAAGATAAACTCCGGTTTTTAATGCTTGAACATTTACAGCCTGCGAATTGTTTATTTTTTTAGACATAACTTGTTTTCCAAGGATATCATAAATTTTAATCTGAGTATCAATAGCATCGGATAAATCTATATGTAGATTTGAGCGTACAGGATTCGGATGAATTTTTACCATAGGTATATTAAACTCATCGTTACTTAAAGTAGAGTAGCAGGTGTAAGACAGATCATCGAACATAACCCTATTGCTTGCTGTGCTATTTCCGTCTATCACTACAGAGACGCTGTTTTCTACATTAATATTAGGTATTGTAATTGTTTGTTCTGTGTCATCATAATTAATTGTGCCTACAAGATCTCCATTTACATTAACATTGAAAGTCCCACTAGAACCACCAAAGATTCGTTTTGTAGTTACTGTCAAAGTTCCAATTCCGCCAGATGTTGGAGGGAGTGTTAAAACACCATTCCTAACTGTAATAGCAGCAGTTCCGTTAATATTTTGATCAGTTCTGGAATCTGTTGCACTCCATGTTCCTCCGGCATCACCAGTCCAAGAAACACTTGTGTAAGAACCAATTGAAGTGTTGAGGTTCTCAAAAGTTTCAACTAAACAGTCAGATCCACCAACAGTTCCATTATCTGTTGTAGCTTCACAAGCTTGATTACTGAATTCAGATTCGTTTCCGGATGCATCTAAAGCTTTTACTGTAAAACAGTAGTTAGTATCAGCTGTTAAGCCGCTAACCGTAAAAGATGTGTTAGTTGTGTTAAAATCATTAGAACCATCAATATAAATATCATAAGATGCAACTCCAATATTATCCGTTGAAGTAGTCCAATTTAAATCTATTGAATTATCGGTTGGGTTAGAAGCAACTAAGTTGGTTGGATCGGTAGGCGCTTCATCATCAGGAGTAGGATTCCAGATTAAAGCAACCCATTCTGGATGATCGACAAAAGGATTTCTATTGTTTTGATGATTATAGTAAATGTTATTATTTCTGTCTATTTCTTTTTGAGATACTGGATCATCAATATGCCATGTCATTAAGATGTTTAAAAAAGTATTGTCTAAAACTTGATCAGAACTACCATTAAACATTGGGTAAGACGACCAAGCGCTTATTTGGTCTTCATAGCGTGTTGCAAAATAAAAATAGATACGAGCAATATCTCCTTTAAACTCATCAATTGGTTCAAAAACTTTTCCAGTATATCCTGCAGAATACCCACTATTTAGATTATTGCCAAGTTTAGACCCATTTTCTGTTGGATTAGTAATTCCGTTTTGTTCATTTGGATCTAACTGAGCATCATCTACTTTTCCAAAAGGAAAACTTCCTCTAAACCCGTTTACTCGACCATCAGTGGGCAATAAATGATGTGCATCACTCTGCATTGGTAATTGAGAGCCAAAAACCGATTGAGGAATTACATGTTCTTTATTATAACAATCTCCTTCACCTGAATAGTTACCGCATTCTTGAGATCCTGGATTGAATGTATAAGGGTCGTTAGGAGTGTTATCTTCATTGTTTGGGATTTCAGAATAAATATCTAAAATTGTATTACTTCCGTTACTGTCATAATAATAATCTCTCTCATAGGTAGTGTTAAAACCATCAAGTGAGTTGTAGCTTTGACTTTGATGTTCTTCTTCTATGGTGTTATTTATCTCTGGATCATCATTATCGTCAATGATCTTTTTTAATTGGGTTTTTAAAGTATAACCGGTTCCCGTTGCGTAATTGTAGTAATTTTCTGGTATCTGGGCAAAACCAACGCTGGAGATTAATAAAAGGAGAATGTATAAGTGTTTCATAATATTTTTTAATTAATAATTTGGGTTATTTCTTTTCTAAAAGTGCCATGTAAAATCCGTCGAAACCAGATTTATAGGCTAGTACTTTTTTGTCTTTTACAAAGGTAAAATCTTTGCCAGCTTCAGATGTTAAAAATTTGTCAACTTGTTTTTGATTCTCGGACGGTAAAACAGAACATGTTGCATACACCATTTTTCCTCCAGACTTTACCATTTTAGAATATTGTTCTAAAACTTCGGCTTGCGTTTGTTTAATGCTTTCCACAAACTCTGGTTGTAATTTCCATTTGGCATCCGGATTTCTTCGTAATACACCTAAACCAGAACAGGGAGCATCAATTAATAATCGATCTGCTTTACCATGTAATTTTTTAATAGGTTTAGTGGAATCGATGACTTTCATTTCAATGTTATGGACACCATTTCTACGTGCCCTGATTTTGAGTTTTTTCAATTTACTTTCGTAAATATCCATTGAAATCACTTGACCCTTATTTTCCATCAATGCCGCCAAATGCAAGGTTTTACCTCCAGCACCTGCACACACATCTACAACTTTCATTCCTGGTTTTACGTCTAAATAATCTGCCACTAATTGGGAGGATGCATCTTGTACTTCAAACCAACCATCTTTAAAAGCTTCCGTCATAAAAACGTTGGCACGTTCTTTCAATTTTAAAGCATAAGGATGATTTGGTAGAAATTCGGTTTCAATATTTTCAGACTGTAGTTTTAACTGTAAGTCCTTTTTGTTTGTTTTAAGCGTATTTACTCGCAGGATAACATCGGCTTGCTCGTTTTGTTTGGCGAGTTCTTTTGTCCATTCCGCTTCACCGAGCTCTTTCATTCCAAGGTCATCAATCCAATCTGGTACGGATTCACGGTACTTTCTAATTTTAGACAATTCATCAAAACGACCTTTAATCTTTCTGCTTGGTGTATCGGTAAAGTATTTCCAATCAGGTAATTTAATGCCTTTTAAGGTTGCCCAAACTGCAAAAATTCTCCAAAGGTTATCTCGGTCATAAGGTGCTTTTACGTCTGCGATTTCTGCGTAAAGTCTTTGGTAGCGCACAATTTCATAAACCGTTTCAGCAACAAAACCTCTATCTCTGCTTCCCCAACGCTTGTCTCGTTTTAGCAATTGCTGTATTACTTTATCTGCATATTCACCTTCATTGAAGATTTTGTGTAAACCATCAATAACTGCAAAGCATAAATTTCTGTGTAATCTCATTTTTTTAGTATTCAGTCCCAATATCAATTATCAGAATTATAGATCTGTAAAAAGGACGTGCAAAGGTAAATTAAAATGTTTATTTGTTTATGCGTTTATCAGTTTATTCGTTTGGCTTTTCTATTTTTAGGGAAAATTGAAACACATGCGTTATTTTATTGTTTGTTTGCTTTTGATTTGTTTTTTTTCATGTAAACAAGAAGAGTCTTTGAGACCTAGAAGTTTTTCTAAAGTTGAAATTGAAAATTTAATTCAAGATTCTCTTTTGAATGTTAGGGCTTTGGAATTATATAAACCTGAAGACACAGGTATCTTTGCCACATCAGATGGTAGATTTGGAGCTTTTAGGAATGAAGACTCAAAAGATGGTATGGCTTATCAGATAAAATATGATTCACTTATTCCAAATTTTCGTTCGTTAGCACTGACAGGTAATGGGATTTTTTTACTGGGTATTACTTCTCCAGCTTTATTATACAAAGTAAGTATGGATACAGATTCTGTAAAATACCAAGAAAATCACCCAAAAACCTTCTACGATTCAATGGATTTTTGGAATCAACAAGAAGGTATTGCAATCGGAGACCCAACAGAGGATTGCATGAGCATAATAATCACAAGAGATGGTGGTGATAGTTGGACAAAATTATCTTGCGACAATTTGCCTAAATCTAAAGAAGGTGAAGCCGCTTTTGCAGCAAGTGATAGTAATATTGCTATAGTTGGCGACCATACTTGGGTAGCGACAGGAGGTAAAGCAAGTCGGGTTTTGTACTCACCAGATAAAGGTAAAACTTGGGACGTTTACGAGACTCCAATCATCCAAGGTAAAGAAACAACAGGAATGTATTCCATCGATTTTTATGATGAGAAAAACGGTTTTGCTATAGGCGGAGATTACACCAAACCCAATGACACTTTAAAGAATAAAATAAGAACCAGTGATGGCGGAAAAACTTGGCAAGTGGTTGCGAGCGGAAAAGGACCAGGTTATAGAAGTTGTGTGCAGTATGTGCCAAATAGTAACGGAAAAGAATTAGTAGCTATCGGTTTTAAAGGTATTGATTACAGTACTGATGCTGGTGATTCTTGGACACACATAAGCAATGAAGGCTTTTATACCATTAGGTTTTTGAATGATTCTGTGGCTTATGCAGCAGGTAAAGGTAGAATAAGTAAATTAATATTTAAGGAATAAAAAAGGAAGCTGTTTTGGCTTCCTTTTTTCTTATTTACTTTCGGTTACGCTTTTCTTTAGAATGACGTTTTTTGTATTCTTCTATCATTTTATGTCTAAATGAACGCTCTGCTTGATACAATTTAATTATTTTCTTAGCAGGCATTATCTCTAACAATTGACTAAGCATTTTAGATTTTAATTCCACTTTTTGTTTTTCTGATTTCTCCCACTCTAACAAGAGTGTTTTTGCTTCACTTTCAGATAAATCTTCGTTTTTTTTGTCTTTTCTTCTAGAAGATTTTTCTCTTAGTTTATCCTCAGCTTCTTCATTGGCATTGTAAATAGGCCAAAATTTTTGAGCTTCAGCTTCAGTTAAATCTAATTGCTCTGTAATATGGGCAATTTTTAATGCTTTTATTTTTTCTCTATCTGGTTTTTGAGCAAATACACTTGCAGAAACCAATAACGTAAGGATAATTATTTGTGGTATTTTGTTCATAGAATTTCTATTTTCTGTATTTGTATTTTTTTTGAAAAGTTCATACTTTTATTCTAAAATAAGATCTTCAGTATCTATATTTTCTAAATATTGATTTAGGGTTTCTTCACTTATATTAACATCGATAAAATCTGTTTCAGAGATTTCGCCCATTTGAAATAGGGATGCTAATTCTTCGTTGGAATATTCTTCTTGATATAAGTAACTTTCAATAGCTACGGTATCTAAATTATCAATTGAGATCCCATTTTTATTGGTTAGAATTAAGCTGAACAATAAAACAATACTCGCTGCGATGCCTGCCACATAGTACCAAGTTCGCTTAGGTTTTAGTTGAACGACTTTTGTTTTGCTCTCAGCTTTAATATTTTCTAATACACGGTTTTCTAGAGTTTCAAAATAATTTTCAGGAATTTTGAATCCAGTGTTTTCGATACCGATCGCATCTTTTTCAACCCAGCGTTCATTCAACCTTTCCTCAAAAGTTTCAAAGTAATTTTCTGGTGTTTTAAAACCAGGATTTTTAATGTTATGTAAATTCTTTTTTTTCATCTTCAATTTCCTACATAGTGGAAATATATTTGTTTATGTTCTATTACTATGACTCTAAATCATTTAAAAGGTTTAATCGGACGTTAAATAGGCTTCAATTTTTTTTACAGCAATGTGGTACGATGCCTTTAGTGCACCTTCACTTGTGGCAAGGATTTCAGACATGTCTTTATATTTTAAATCATCAAAATACCTCATGTTAAACACCAATTGTTGTTTTTCTGGCAGCGTAGCTATGGCTTTTTGTAATTTTATTTGAATTTCTTCACCTTCAAAATAAACATCGGCTTTTAAGTTATTTATAGCTCTGTTTTGATGTTCTTCATCACTAATCTGTAACCGTTTTGCGTTTTTGTTAATGTGCGTTATAGATTCATTTGTGGCAATTCTGTACATCCAAGAAAATAGTTTACTGTCTCCTTTAAACTTATTTATATTTCTATAGATTTTTATGAATGTATTTTGAAGCACATCATCCGCATCATCATGGCTAATTACAATTTTACGGATGTGCCAATATAGCCGTTCTTTATAGAGTTGCAATAACTCTTTAAATGCAGCTTCCTTTGAAGATTTATCTTGTAAACGTGTTATGAATTCTGTTTCGTTTATCAAAAAAGGAATTTAATATTTAGACCTGTCTCTTATACACATCTGACGCTGCCGACGACTCCTTACG
>CAJXVG010000054.1 GCA_913061495.1 uncultured Winogradskyella sp. | reverse complement strand
ATCTACACGTAAGGAGTCGTCGGCAGCGTCAGATGTGTATAAGAGACAGTTACAAAGTTCAATTTTCAATATGATAAAATTTCCATTCCCAAATTCAAAAAAAATAAAATTAAGCTGCTTTTTGGTGTGCTTTTTTATGGCATTCGCTTTTAGTCAAAACAATAGCTTTAATAAATCTCCATTTTGGGACAATGTTCAGTTTGGAGGTGGTATTGGTCTGAGTTTTGGTGATGGTTTTTTTAGTGGAAGCTTGGCACCAAGCGCCATTTATAGATTTAATCCTTATGTGGCTACAGGCGTTGGTTTAAATTTTTCTTATAGCTCACAAAAAGATGTTTTTAAATCTACGGTTTTAGGTGGAAGTGTAATTGGATTATTCAACCCTATTCGAGAAATTCAATTGTCGTCTGAATTTGAACAACTACACGTAAGCAGAAATTTTGACGAACAATTCGCTACTGACTTGGATGATAATTATTGGTATCCGGCTATATTTCTAGGTATTGGTTACACTAGCCAAAATGTAACTATTGGCATTAGATACGATGTGCTATATGATGAAAATAAAAGCATTTACAGCGACCCTTGGATGCCTTTTGTTCGTTTTTATTTTTAACTCTTTTGGAATCTGTACCGTAAAGCAATACTTAATTTAATTATGAATATTTTGCCTTATACCAAACTTTCTGCCACTCGCGTTGAAGAATTAAAAAGGTAACATCTTCTGAGAGTTTTAAAGCATCAGAGCCATCTAGGTTTTTTATTTTAGATTCTGCAACATCAACTATATAAAGTAAATTGAGGTAGTCCGAAAACTTATATTGAATTAATTGAAAAACCGCTTCGTGCAAAACTAATTTTAAACTTGTTGGTAACGTTTCTTCATCAAATTCCAAGTCCACATTAGCATACAATAAATCTTTGTTAAGTTGCTTAACCAGTTTAGTATAGAGCTGCAATTTATTTGCCTCTTCAATTAAATTTTCAAAATTTGAAGGTAAAGACATTTATACTCGTCTGTTCATTAAATTTTCTCCAAAGTTTTGGAGCATTGCTTTCTTTTCTTCAGGAATATCAAGTGATTTTAAGATCCCAAAAGCTTTATTTGTGTAATCCTTTACGGCATTAAGAGTGGCTTTACTTGCACCAGATACATCAAAAAGAATTTTTACGGCACTAACCTTGTCATCATTAGAGATAGAAGAATCATTAATGCTACTTAAAAGTTCCACTTTATTTTCCTTAGAGCCTAATTCTAGTGTTTTAAGGTAAAGGTACGTTTTTTTGTTCTCTAGAATATCTCCTCCTACTTGTTTACCAAAGGTTTCAGGGTTTCCAAAAGCATCTAGATAATCGTCTTGCAACTGAAATGCAATCCCTAAATATCTTCCAAAGTTGTAAATGGTATTTTGGTCTTCTTCTGAAGCTTTTGCCACTATTGCACCCATTTTCATTGCAGCACCCACTAAAACTGCAGTTTTGTATTCAATCATTTTAAGATATTCAGCTATGGTAACGTCATCCCTTGTTTCAAAATCAATATCGTATTGCTGTCCTTCGCAAACCTCCAAGGCAGTTTTACTAAATAGTTTTGCCAAAGCCTGAAATGTAATTGGCTCATAATTTTCAAACAGTTGATAGGCCATAATTAGCATTGCATCTCCTGAAAGTATACCTGTGTTTAAATCCCAGTTTTCATGAACGGTTTTTTTACCTCTTCGCAAGGGAGCATCATCCATAATATCATCATGGACCAATGAAAAATTATGAAACACTTCAACAGAAAGTGCAGCATTCAGTGCCTTATTGGCTTCTTCATTAAAAGCCTCAGCTGTCATTAAGGTTAAAATTGGCCTCAACCTTTTGCCACCTAACTTTAAAATGTAATTGATTGGTGCGTATAAATTGTTAGGCTCTTTATCTACTACAAATCCTTCTAAATAATTTAAGAAGGATTGATGGTATTGTTCTATGTGTTGCATGGAGCAAAAATACTGTTTTCGTACAATTTTAAGTTAATATTATCCATGTTAAAAAATTATTAAAACTTTGGAAACTTTTTTTGTTTTTAAAGTTTCCTTTTTTACATTTGCACTTTAATTATGAGAGAAAAAATAATAGAAAAATCGTCTGAGTTATTTTTAACACTAGGTTTTAAAAGTGTTACCATGGATGATATTGCAAACACCATGGGTATTTCTAAAAAGACTATCTATGTCCACTTTAGCAACAAAACAAAACTTGTAGAGGCTGTTACCTTTTCACTTTTTGAAAATATCTGTAACGGCATAGACTGTATCTGTTCACAAGCAGCCAATCCTATAGAAGAATTATACGATGTAAAGATGTTTGTAATGCGACACCTCAAAAATGAGCAAGCATCACCATTACACCAATTAAAAAAATACTATCCCACCATACACGACTCCCTAAAGTTTAAGCAGTTTGAGAAAATGCACAAATCGGTTTCGGAAAGTTTAAAAAAGGGGATTGACACAAAATTATTTCGTGCTAATATAGATGTAGAATTCATAGCTAGGCTTTATTTCAACGGTATGTCTGGTGTAAAGGATGAAAACATTTTTCCTCGTGATAAGTTTACTATGGAATATTTAATGGAAAGCTTTTTAGAATACCATCTAAGAGCCATTGTTGCAGAAAAAGGACTCAAAATTTTAAATCAATTTATAACAAAAAACCAATCATAAATCAATGAAACATATACCTATATTAGTATTACTAATGTGTTTTCAACTGGGAATTTCACAAAAAAATCCCACAAACCTCTCTTTACAAGAAGCCATAAACTATGCTTTACAAAACAATAGACAAGCCTTAAATGCTGAACGTGATATTGAGGCTGCAAAAAAACAGAAGTGGGAAACCACAGCAAGTGGTCTACCACAACTCAGTGCTGCTATTGACTATCAAAACTTCTTAAGACAACAAGTCCAAGTGATACCAGCAGAGTTTTTGGGTGGTGCTCCTGGTGAATTTCAGGAAGTGGTTTTTGGCACTAAACAAAGCGTAAATGCTTTTGCTACCTTAAATCAAAAGGTGTTCGATGGTTCCTACATCGTTGGATTACAATCTGCAAAAGTATTTTTAGAGATTTCTAAAAACGCAAAGGTTCAGACAGATCTCGAAGTAAGAAATGCCGTTATCAATGCGTATGGCAATGTCTTACTTACAGAAGAAAGTATAGCTATCTTAAAACGAAACATACAGGTACTGGAAAAAAACCTTTATGAAACCACAAAAATCTATGAAAACGGTTTAGGTGAACAAGAAAGTGTAGAGCAGCTTCAAATTACATTATCTGGAGTTAAAAGCAACCTTAACAACACAGAACGGTTAAAAACTTTGGCCTATCAAATGTTAAATATCAATTTAGGTTTGGATGTTTACAACCCTTTGGTATTAACTGATAATCTTGAAACCCTTGCAGAACAAAATAGATCGCTTGCGCTTTTAGATATTGAAAACAACCCAGAAAGCACCATAGAGTATCTCATTGCAGAAAATGATACCAAAGCTAAATCTTTAATGGTTAAACTTGAAAAAAGTAAAGCCTTACCAACACTAAATGCATTTTTAAATGGTGGCTATTCTGCTTTTGAAGATGAATTTACTTTTTTCGATAATGATCAAGAATGGTTTGGATCCTCATTGTTTGGTGTAAGCCTTAACATCCCAATATTTAGTTCGGGAATGCGAAGTGCTTCTACGCAACGTGCTGAAATTAATCTAGAAAAATCACTAACTGAGCTTGAGCAAACAGAGCAAAGGATAAAACTTGAGATTGCTTCAGCTAAAAGTGATTACCAATTTGCTATTGAAGATTACGAAAACAAAAAAGAAAACTTAAAATTAGCAGAACGCATTGAAAACAAAAACCAAACCAAGTTTTTTGAAGGTATAGGTTCTAGTTTTGAGCTCAGACAAGCACAAACCCAATTATATACAGCACAACAAGAATTGTTGCAAGCTATGCTAGATGTTATTAACACTAAAGCAACTTTAGAAACTGTTACAAATACACCAATCAATAATTAAAAAATCATCAATAATGAAACACATATATAAATTAATAATAGTAGCTCTAGTTTTTGTATCCTGTTCGGGAGATAAAAAAAATTCTGTAGAGAATATCCTAGAAAATGGAGACCTTAAAACCTTAAGAGAAAAAAGAGGTGAACTCGTTAATGAGCAACAGGCACTCAACGACCAAGTTAAACTTTTGGATGAAAAAATTAAAACAATGGACACAACAAAAAATGTTCCATTAATTACAACCTTCAAAGCCAACACTGAAGTTTTTAATCATGTTTTAGAACTTCAAGGGAATGTCACAACAAACGATTTACTAACCATAACACCAGAGTACACTGGCATTCTTACAAACGTCTATGTTAAGGAAGGTCAAAAGGTTAGTAAAGGTCAACTTTTGGCTAAGATTGATGATGGCGGATTAAGTCAACAAGTAGCACAATTGCAAATTGAAGCAGATTTATCCAAAACAACTTTTGAGCGTCAAAAACGCCTTTGGGACCAGAACATTGGAAGTGAGATTCAGTATCTACAAGCAAAATCTACTTACGAGTCTCAAAAAGAAGCAGTTAACCAGCTGCAGAAACAAATTGCTAAAACCAGAGTTAAAGCTCCTTTTTCTGGTACTATTGACGATGTTATAACAGAACAAGGAAGCGTTGTAGTTGCTGGCCAAACACAATTAATGCGTATTGTTAATTTAGATAATATGTTCATTGAAACTGAAGTGCCCGAACGTTATGTTTCAGATGTTGTTACAGGAAAAAGTGTAGAGGTAAATTTACCTGTCTTAGGAGAAACAATTGATACAAAAGTACGCCAGGCAAGTGATTATATAAATCCTGCAAACCGAACTTTTAAAGTTGAAATTGCAATACCTAATAAAAGCAAAACTATTAAACCAAACCTCACTGCACGTTTAAAAATCAATGACTACACCAATGAAAATGCACTTTTAATTCCTCAAAGTGTCATTTCAGAAAATGCTGAAGGAGAACAATATGTATATGTTGTAGAGGATAAAGATAGTAATGGTATTGGTAATGCAAAGCGTGTCATTGTTGAAACAGGTAGAACACAAGGAGATGTAATTGAAGTTCTAAAAGGCCTTGAAGAAGGTGCGGAAATTATCAAAGAAGGTGCAAGAAGTGTAAGAGACGGACAATCTGTTGAGGTTATAACTTATAAAGAAACAGTCGATGAAAATTAAAAACAATAAAAATACCGAGAAAGAATTTGGTTTCTCATCGTGGGCAATTAACAACAAAACCACAATGTATGTACTTATTGCGGTGTTTTTTTTCCTCGGAGTTTCTGCTTTTTTCAGTATGCCAAGGGAAAGTTTCCCAGAAGTAAATGAAACTAAAATCTATGTAAGTACAATTTACCCTGGTAATACTGCAGAAGACATTGAAAAATTGGTTACAGATCCGCTAGAAGATCAACTGAAAACAGTGAGCAATGTGGTTGAAATTACTTCAACTTCACAAGAGGATTACTCAATGGTTATTGTTGAGTTTGATGAAAACATAACAGTTGAACAAGCTAAGCAAAAAGTTAAGGATGAAATTGATTCTGAAACTTCAAGTGAAGATTGGCCAACATTCAATGATGCTAAAGTTGAACCTGACGTGTTTGAGCTAAGCCTTTCTGAAGAAATGCCAATCTTAAATATTAATATTTCTGGAGATTACCCTATAGATAAACTGAAGGACTATGCTGAGTACCTTCAAGATGAAATAGAAGATTTACAAGAAATAAAAAAAGCAGATATACGAGGTGCCCAAGAAAAAGAGGTTGAAGTTGAAGTGGACATCTACAAAATGATGGCTGCCAAGGTAACTTTCAATGATATTTTGGGAGCCATTAGTAATGGGAATGTTACACAATCTGCAGGTAATATAAAAACTAGTGGACAACGAAGAACCATAAGAATAATTGGTGAAATTGATAACCCTTCAGAGCTTGAAAACTTTGTGGTAAAATCTGAAAACAACAATGCCATATACCTAAAGGATGTGGCAGAAGTTTCATTTCATGAGGAAGATAAAACCACCTTTGCCCGAAAATCTGGCAAACCTGTGGTAATGCTCGATGTAAAAAAACGTGCCGGTAAAAATATGGTGGCTGCTGCAGAGCAAATTCAAGTTATAGTACAAGATGCAATAGACAATGAGTTTCCACAAGACGTAGAAGTCTCTATTACCAATGACCAATCTTCTGTAACCATTGGTCAAGTAGATGATTTGGTAAACAATATCATCTTTGGTGTTATTCTGGTAGTCACTGTTTTAATGCTCTTTTTAGGATTTAAAAATGCATTGTTTGTTGGGTTCGCCATACCTATGTCAATGTTTATGTCTTTAATGATTCTTAACCTTATTGGCTACAGTTTAAATACCATGGTGCTTTTTGGGCTTATTATGGGACTGGGAATGTTGGTGGATAATGGTATTGTAGTTGTAGAAAATGTATATCGTCTCATGGAAGATGAAGGCATGGGTAGAATTGAAGCTGCTAAAAAAGGTATTGGAGAGATTGCTTTTCCTATTATCATTTCAACTTTAACAACAGTTGCAGCATTTGTACCCTTGGCATTTTGGCCTGGTATTATGGGAGAGTTTATGAAGATTCTGCCTATTACGCTTTCAGTTGTTTTGGGATCATCTTTGTTTGTAGCTATCTTCTTTAACTCAGTATTAGTCTCGCGCTATATGAAAATTGAGGATAAAGAAATGCCAATGACACAAATTATTAGAACTACAGCTATTGTGGCAGTTATTGGTGTGCTCATCCTTATTTTTGGAGGTGCTTATCGAGGTCTAGGATCAGTTATGATTTTCACTGCTATAATGCTTTGGGTTTATCGCTTTTTTATTAGAAAATGGGCAAATAACTTTCAGAATAAATCCTTAGTAAAACTAGAGAATTGGTACGAGCGTATGCTAAATGGTGCATTATCGAGAAAGCGTCCATACATATTAAGTACTAGCACCTTTTTATTGTTGATTGCCGCTTTTATAGCATTTGGAATTTCAGTTAGCCAACAACGTACAAAAATTGAGTTCTTTCCTGATAACAAACCAAATCAAATTATAGTTTATATTGAATATCCTGAAGGTACTGCTATCGAAAAAACCAATGCTATAACCAAACAGATTGAAGAACGCGTTTATAATGTTATCAACCAAAATCAATACATGGATGAAGGCAGAAACTTTTTGGTAGAAAGTGCTGTTTCTCAAGTTGGTGAAGGTGCCGGAAATCCGCAGACAGATGGTGGATCTGCAGCTGAGATGCCTCATAAAGCAAAGATTACAGCGTCAATGCGAGAGTATAAATACAGACGTGGAGAAGATAGCGAGCTGTTAAGACAAAAGGTGCAGGAAGCTTTAGTAGGAATTTATCCAGGTGTTCTAATTTCGGTAGAAAAAGACGCCAATGGTCCACCTGCAGGAGCACCTATTAATATTGAAATTGAAGGTAAGGATTACAATGAACTTATAGCAACGGCTGAGCAGATGCGTAATTTCATCAACTCAAGAAATATTGCTGGTATTGACGAACTTAAAATTGACGTCAATAAGGACAAGCCAACAATGCAAGTTGAAATTGATAGGGAAAAAGCCGGTGAATTAGGTATCAGTGCCAAACAAATTGGTGACCAATTACGAAATTCAATTTTTGGGTCTAAAGCTGGTATTTATAAAGAAGATGGAGACGACTTTGATATTTATGTGAGATTTGAAGAAGATTTAAGGTACAACACAAGTGCATTATTCAATCAAAATATAACGTTTAGAGACAATACTGGTCAGATAAAAGAAGTTCCATTATCTGCTGTGGCAAGTCAAAAAAACAATTCGGGCTTTAGTGCAATTAAACACAAGGACACCAAGCGTGTAGTTACGGTTTATTCGGCATTGGCACCAGGTTATACAGATGCAGGAGCAATTGTGGCTCAAATTCAAAATGAAATGAAAAGTTTTGAAAACTTACCATCGGATATAAATATAGATTACACAGGCCAAATTGAAGAACAGAATAAACAAATGGCATTTTTAATGGGAGCGTTTTTTACAGGTTTAGGTTTAATTTTCTTTATACTAATATTTCAATTTAACTCCATTTCTAAACCAACTATAATTATGTTGGCCATTTTCTTGAGTCTAATTGGCGTATTTGGAGGTATAGTTATCTCAGGAAGTGCCTTTGTAATTATGATGACCATGGTGGGAATTATTTCACTTGCCGGAATTGTAGTAAACAACGGTGTGGTACTTTTAGATTATGCACAATTGCTAATTGATAGAAAAAAGAAAGAACTAGACATGGATGATGATGAGTATTTAGAAACTGATGATTTGTTCGATGCCATTGTAAAAGCCGGAAAAGCACGTTTAAGACCTGTTCTTTTAACTGCAATCACCACTATTTTAGGTTTGATTCCTCTAGCAATTGGACTGAATATTAATTTCTTTACCCTCTTTGCAGATTTTGACCCAAACATTTATATGGGTGGAGATAACGTAGTATTTTGGGGACCTTTGGCATGGACTGTAATTTACGGATTATTAATTGCTACATTCCTAACGTTAATCGTAGTACCTATTTTATTCTTTTTAAGTATGAAATTGAAAATGTGGGGAAGAAGAAAGTTTCAGTCAAAAGATTCTACTGTTAAAGAACATACAGAAATTGATACGTCTCTTAAAAGCCAAGCCGTATTCAACAAATAGAATTCAATCATTTAAATAGAAAAATCCGAAGTCTTTACTTCGGATTTTTTACTTTTGCAATTCTAATAAAATAATATGTATAGAAGTCACAATTGTGGTGAATTAAGAGCATCACATAGCAATACAGAAGTTACACTTTCAGGATGGGTTCAAGGTGTTCGCGATAAAGGATTTATGGTCTACGTAGATTTACGAGACCGATATGGCATTACACAATTATATTTTGATGAAGAGCAAAGCTCAAAATCATTAATGGAACAAGCTCAGAAATTAGGCCGAGAATTTGTAATTCAAGTTAAAGGCACAGTGATTGAGCGAGCTTCAAAAAATCCAAACATTCCAACAGGTGAAATTGAAGTTTTAGTTTCAGAATTAAATATTTTGAATAAATCTTTAGTACCACCATTTACCATTGAAGACAAAACAGATGGTGGAGACGACTTACGCATGAAATATCGTTATTTAGATATTCGTCGTAACACAGTAAAAAAGAACCTTGTTTTTAGACATAAAATCACTCAAGCCGTTAGAAATTATTTGTCAAACGAAGATTTTATCGAGGTTGAAACACCATATTTAATTAAATCTACGCCAGAAGGTGCTCGTGATTTTGTAGTACCTTCTCGCATGAACGAAGGTCAGTTTTACGCACTCCCACAATCGCCACAAACTTTCAAACAATTGTTAATGGTTGGCGGAATGGACAAATATTTTCAAATCGTAAAGTGTTTTAGGGACGAGGATTTACGCGCAGACAGACAACCAGAATTTACACAGATAGATTGCGAAATGGCTTTTGTTGAGCAAGAAGATATCTTAAATACATTTGAAGGCTTAACACGCCATTTATTAAAAGAAGTTAATGGTGTTGAAGTAGATAAATTTCCAAGAATACTTTATGATGATGCCATGCGCTTATACGGTAACGACAAACCAGATATTAGATTTGGGATGGAGTTTGGCGAATTAAATGATGTTGCACAACATAAAGACTTTAAAGTTTTTAATTCTGCAGAATTGGTTGTAGGTATTGCTGTACCTGGAGGAAAAAGTTATACCAGAAAAGAAATTGATAAGCTTATAGATTGGGTAAAACGTCCACAAGTTGGTGCTTTAGGTATGGTGTATTGTCGTTATAACGATGATGGCACTTTTAAATCTTCAGTAGATAAGTTTTATGATCAAGAGGATTTAGCCAAGTGGGCTGAAGTTACCCATGCCAAACCTGGTGATTTAATTTGTGTATTATCTGGCGACACCAATAAAGTAAGAGCTCAACTTAGTGCTTTACGTATGGAATTAGCAGAGCGTTTAGGTTTAAGAAAGCCCAACGAGTTTGCTCCACTTTGGGTTATGGATTTTCCATTATTAGAATGGGATGAGGACACAGAACGTTACCACGCCATGCACCATCCATTTACTTCTCCAAAACCAGGACAATTAGAGTTATTAGATACCAAGCCAGGAGAAGTTAAAGCCAATGCTTATGATTTGGTTTTAAATGGAAATGAAATTGGAGGAGGTTCAATTCGTATTCACGATAAAGCAACACAAGCTATAATGTTAAAGCATTTAGGTTTTTCTGAAGAAGAAGCCAGAGCACAATTTGGGTTTTTAATGGATGCTTTTGAATATGGAGCACCACCACATGGTGGAATTGCATTTGGACTCGATAGACTGGTAGCTATTTTAGGAGGGCAAGAAACCATTAGAGATTTTATTGCTTTCCCAAAAAATAATTCTGGCCGTGATGTTATGATCGATGCACCTGCACCAATTGACGATGATCAGCTAAATGAACTCAATTTAAAATTGAATTTAAAATCATAAATAATTAAATCCTGCATCACGCAGGATTTTTTATTAGATTTAAAGTATGCCAACAAAATCAAAGCTATATAAACGTCTACTTATTCTAAGATATAAATTCATCTCACAAAAAAACTTTGTGTTTATATTGAGTTTAGTTATTGGCTTACTTTCTGGCATTGTTTCGGTTACAATTAAGAATATAACCTTTACCATAGAGTCTATTTTTGAAAAAGGGATTATTCTTTCCCAAAACAGTATCTATTTTATACTCCCAACACTTGGACTTCTACTAGTGTATCTTTTTGTAAGGTATATTTCAAAAGAGCCTATAAAACATGCTATTCCGTCTATATTATTTGCTTTATCAAAACGCGATGGTATAATTAATAGAAAGAGTATTTACTATCCTCTTATAACCGCACCCTTAACCGTAGGTTTTGGTGGTTCTGTAGGTTTACTTGGACCAGCGATTGCATCTGCTTCTGCGTTGAGTTCTAATCTTAGTAGAATTTTACATATTGACAGAAAAACAAGAAGCCTTTTAATTGCTTGTGCTTCTGCTGGTGCTATTGCTTCAATTTTTAAATCTCCAATAGCAGCTATAATTTTCGCTATTGAAGTATTTAGCTTAGACTTAACTTTTGCATCGCTTTTACCGCTTTTAATCGCTTCGGTTTCATCAGTGATTACATCTTATTTTTTTCTTGGAGATAGTGTGCTTTTCAATTTTACGGTTTCAGAAAAATTCATCATAAAAGACACATTATTTTATATATTATTAGGTATTAGTACTGGTGTGGCTTCGATCTATTTCTCAAAAATATATTTTAGAATCACATCGGTCTTCAACAAGTTTAAATCTGCAAGACAAAGACTTGTTGTTGGTGGTTTAGCTATTGGTGTAATGCTATTCTTTATTCCACCACTCTATGGTGAGGGTTTTGGGTTTATCAATGAGTTGATGCTGGGCAATGATATAAAAGCTCTTGGAAATACACCTTTTGATGAACACTTAGATAATATCTGGATTGTTATTGGACTGCTATTTGGTATTACAATATTTAAGGCTATTGCCATGACAACTACTTTTGCGGCTGGAGGTGCTGGCGGAATTATCATTCCTACATTAGTTATGGGAAGTTCCTTAGGGAATGTCGTTGCTAAAGTGATTAACAATTGCGGTTTGGGCTTTTCTGTTTCAGAAGCTAACTTTACCCTTATTGGTATGGCTGGTCTTATTGCAGGTGTGCTTCATGCTCCATTAACCGCTATTTTTTTAATTGCTGAAATTACTGGTGGTTATCAATTATTTATTCCATTAATGATTACCGCCTCCATGTCCTTTATAATTAATAAAAATGGACTTGACCATACTATATACACCAAAGAACTTCTTGAAAAAGGCGCACTTTTAACCCAAGATAAAGACAAAAGTGTTTTAACATTAATGAAACTGGATGCTGTAATAGAACAAAATTTCATTTCACTACATCCTGAAATGACATTGGGTGAAATGTTGAAAAAAGGAGTTTCAAAATCGAGTAGGAACTTATTTCCTGTAACAGATTCAGATGGAAGTTTTATGGGAATTATACTGCTAGACGATATAAGGACAGTTATGTTTGACCACACACTTTACGACTCTACAACAGTTGAAACCTTTATGCATCAAGCACCTGCATATATCATTTATGAAGAAGACTCTATGCAAGATGTAATGAAAAAATTTAAGGATTCCAATGCATGGAATTTACCTGTAATAAAAGATAACAAGTATTACGGTTTTGTATCAAAGTCTAAATTACTGACCGCTTACCGAAACGAATTGATTAATTTTACATCTTAATAGTATCTGTTTTTTTCGAGCGTATTCGGGAAATTTAGAATAGAACTCAACATAATACCGTAGTATAAGTGAACTCAAAAATGAAACTCATAAAAATCATAACCCTAATAGCATTTATAGTTTCAATCACTAGCATTGTTTGTGGCCTTATCCTAAATGTGGAGTACTCTGAGAAATTAATTGGTTTTGGAGTTATTGGTTTATTTTTAGTTGTTTTTCCCCTGTTTTCGTATTACCGATGGAAAGGAAAAAATTTAAAAGATTATATGCTGACAAAGGAAAATTTGGACAAAATGCGAGAAAACCAACGCAAGAGAAAATTATAAATTTCCTACATTTTGAAATTTTAATTTAAGCTACAACCCTTTGGTGGTAAGGCATAAACAATAGTATCTTTTATTTTTTATAACCTATTAACCTCCAATATTTTAAAATAAAACAATTTATTAACACTAACATCAATATATATTATATCTTTGCACTTTAATTTTTATTTATATTATAATGACTGGAACAGTTAAATTTTTTAATGATTCAAAAGGATTTGGATTCATTACCAACGAAGAAACAGGAAAAGACATCTTTGTACACGTATCAAACCTTAACGGTGTAGAATTACGTGAAGGAGATCAAGTTGAGTACAACGAAGAAGAAGGAAGAAAAGGTATGGTAGCTGCAAACGTGCAGGTATTATAAGTATATATCTTACAAAGTTTCAACGCTCAACCTTTGGTTGGGCGTTTTTTTTGCTTTATTTAAATTCAATTGGTAAGTTGTTCTTTTTAATTTTAGCCAAATAAAAAGGCTGGGTTATTACTGTAGTTGCCATTCCATTAGGAGCATTTTTAATAACTTCAACAATTATTTTATCAGTATTTCTTTTAACATCTAAATCTATACTGTGACCTCCACTACTCTTCACTTCATCAAAAACTGCAATTACTGAATATTGGGAAAAGTTAATGTCAGTTTCTTCAAAAGTGTTAGAGACATTATTTGTAGCGTCCATTTTGGCTAATAAATTAGTCCAATCAACTTTATTTTTAATAACTAAATTCTGTTTTTCAATATTTTCTGACCCTGTACCATGAAGGTTTCCTGATGCTATTAATGATATATTAATATCCTTTTTATTATAACTATTGGTTTTAGATTTACAGGCAATAAAAGATAATCCTACAAATAAAAAAATCAGATACTTTTTCATAATGTATAGTTTTAATCACAATTATATATTTAGTTTAAATTTCGTTTCTCAATAAAAAATCGCTTAATTAATGCTGAAGCTTCCTTTGCCATCACTCCCTTAACTACTTTTGTTTTTGGGTGTAGCTTAGTTCCCATAGTTTCAAAACCACGTTGTTCATCAGAAGCTCCATATACTATTTTAGAAATCTGACTCCAGTACAATGCGCCTGCACACATTTGGCAAGGTTCTAAGGTTACATATAGTGTGCAATTAATTAAATATTTCCCTCCCAAAAAATTTGCAGCAGACGTTATAGCTTGCATCTCTGCGTGAGCTGTAACATCATTAAGCAACTCGGTAAGATTATGTGTTCTGGCTATAATTCTGTCTTCTACAACAATGATTACACCTACAGGTATTTCACCTTTTTCAAAAGCCAACTCAGCTTCTTGAAGTGCTTTTTTCATAAAATATGTATCGTCAAATGGGTTTATCATAATTGTAAATGTAAAAAATTCAAACAAGATTCTTTTGATAAAAATCTATCTCATTTATCGTAGCTTTGCTTCATGTCAAAAGCATTGCTAAAACATATTAACCTTCCAAAAGATTTGCGCCAACTCAAACAAGACGACTTACCTCAACTTGCTAAAGAGTTACGTGAGTTTATAATAAATATTGTTGCCACCAAAGAAGGTCATTTGGGAGCGAGTTTAGGAGTTGTAGAACTGACCATTGCTTTACATTATGTATATAATACTCCTGAAGATTTATTAATTTGGGATGTGGGACACCAAGCTTATGGACACAAAATTTTAACTGGTCGCAAAGCCATTTTTGAAACTAACCGACAATTAGGTGGTATTAGTGGTTTTCCAAAACGAAGTGAAAGTGACCATGATGCTTTTGGAGTAGGACACTCATCAACTTCTATTTCTGCAGCTTTAGGAATGGCAATTGCATCACACTTAAAGGGAGAAGACAAACATCATATTGCTGTAATTGGTGATGCATCCATTGCAAGCGGAATGGCTTTTGAAGGCTTAAACCATGCTGGTGTAACAGATGCAAACCTCTTGGTAATACTTAATGATAATGCAATTGGTATTGACCCAAGTGTTGGTGCGTTAAAACAGTATTTGACTAATGTAAAAAAAGGCACACAAAAGCAAGATAATATTTTTGAAGCTTTAAACTTTAATTATTCTGGCCCTATTGATGGACATGATTTACCGTTGATTATTTCTGAATTAAAACGATTGAAAACCATAAAAGGTCCAAAGTTTTTGCATGTTATTACTACCAAAGGAAAAGGTTTAAAACAAGCTGAAATCGATCAAGTAAAATATCATGCTCCTGGAAAATTTGATGCCAAAACAGGAGACCTTCCTAAAAAATCTGATTTAAAATTAGCCCCAAAGTTTCAAGATGTTTTTGGAGAAACTATTGTTGAACTGGCTTTAAAAAACAAAGATATTATTGGCATTACACCTGCTATGCCAACAGGCAGTTCCTTAAAACATATGATGGAAATAATTCCTGATCGTGCCTTCGATGTAGGCATTGCAGAACAACATGCTGTGACATTAGCCGCAGGAATGGCAACACAAGGTTTAATTCCCTTTTGCAATATATATTCTACTTTTCTACAACGTGCCTATGACCAAGTTATACATGATGTAGCTTTGCAAAATTTACCAGTAGTTTTCTGTTTAGATCGTGCTGGTTTGGTGGGTGAAGATGGTGCCACTCACCATGGTGTATTTGATTTGGCTTACCTCAACTGTATTCCTAATCTAGTAATTTTTGCTCCTCGTGATGCTATTGCTCTTAGAAATATTATGTACACCGTTCAATTGGGTATTGATTTCCCAATTGCAATCCGCTACCCAAGAGGACGTGGACATCTTTTAGATTGGAAAAAGCCTTTTGAAATTATTAAATTTGGAAAAGGAATAACGTTGAAACAAGGAAAAAAAGTTGCCGTACTTTCTGTTGGTACTATGGCAAAAGTGGTTAAAGATGCTATTGAAGCTTCTGACCAACAAACAAATATTGGCCATTACGATATGCAGTTTATTAAACCTCTAGACAAATCATTATTACACGATGTTTTTCTGAATTATGAAGCGATAATTACAGTTGAAGACGGAAGTATTATTGGAGGATTTGGAAGTTCAGTTTTAGCATTTGCAAATTCAAATAATTATATACAGCGCATATTAACATTAGGCATTTCCGACACATTTATAGAACATGGCACGGTAACGCAATTAAAGGCATTGCTACAGTTGGATGCTAAATCTATTCAGAAAAAAATAGAAGATTTACTCCTCACTCTCAACAATAGCTAAATCTGTGGATTGTTTTTCTTTCTCAATTTCAACAGTAGGGTTCTTTATCGATTGATTGTCTGTATATGAAATGTCATCAATCATTAATAGGCAAGTCACTACAACTAAGAAAATGACTAAGCCACCAAGTATATTATTTTTCATAAGTAGGGTTTTTGAGACTGATTATAAGATAAATAAAAACAAAATACCGTCTAAAACCAAATTTATTCGATGAAATGCGTTATTTATAAAATATTGCCTTTCAATTTCTTGTGAAGAAGCATAGCATTAGTATCAGACAATTTTGAAATATAAAGACATACTGCAAGTAAATTTTCATACAAACTATCTTCACTGAACTTAATCGTTTCTGGCAAATTGCTCATCATAAGTTTGTCGTAATTAGAAAGTTCTCCTTTATAAAAATTATTAGCCATTCTACCATAAACATGTAATAGGTGATTAAGAATTTCATAACCAGCAATTTCTTTATTAATAACTTCCTTAGACCTATACACATTCTTAATACTTATATCGATGATGTCTTTTATTTGCGCCTTGTATTGGCTTACTTCCAACAAACCTGTTTCAAATTCACCTTGCATAATAGCCTCCTCATTTTTCATAAAAATAGAAGCTGCTTCCTCTATTAAAGTACCTATTGCTAATGCTCGCAAATAGCTAACTCTATCTTGGGTGGTTTTTAAAGTGTGATAATTATCGGTCTTTATTTTATTTCTCACCAAGTTTATAAGATATTCTAAGGCATAGTCTTCATCAATGAGTCCTAGGTTTATGCCATCTTCAAAGTCTATAATTGTATAACAAATATCATCAGCCGCTTCAACCAAATATGCCAATGGATGTCTTTGAAAACTTGCGTGTTTATCACTTCTTTTTAATAATCCTAAATCTTGAGTCACATTATGGAACATGTTTTTGTCACTTTGAAAAAAGCCATATTTTTTATCCACAATATGTTTAGTAGGCTTTTTAGGTAAGGACTCTTTTGGGTATTTCATAAAAGCACCTAAGGTAGCATAGCTTAAACGCAATCCGCCAGCTCTACCTTCCCTGCTTTCAGTTAAGATTTTAAAGCCATTGGCATTCCCTTCAAAATCACATAAATCTTGATATTCTTTTTCTGTCAGTGAACTTTTAAATTGCTTGCCTTCTCCATTTCTAAAATAAGCTCCTATTGCTTTCTCTCCAGAATGACCAAATGGAGGATTACCAATATCATGAGCCAAAGCCGCTGCTGCAACTATGGCACCAAAATCATTCATTTTATAACCGTGGACGTTTTCTAAATGCGGATGTTTTTCAAGTAGAAGCTTACCCACTTTTCTGCCCAAAGACCTACCAACAACACTTACCTCTAAACTATGTGTTAGCCTTGTGTGTACAAAATCTGTTTTTGACAATGGAATAACCTGTGTTTTATCTTGCAGGCTTCTAAATTCTGATGAAAAAATAATCCGGTCATAGTCCACTTCAAAACCCAATCGTGTTTCATCCTGTTCTTTCCGCAATCTTTTATTAGTGTCACCAAAACGCTTTAGTGACAGTAGTTGTTCCCAATTCATATTAAAAATCTTATAGTTTGCAAGATATATAAACTGTCTCTTATACACATCTGACGCTGCCGACGACTCCTTACGTGTAGATC
>CAJXVG010000053.1 GCA_913061495.1 uncultured Winogradskyella sp. | reverse complement strand
CGGTCTCGTGGGCTCGGAGATGTGTATAAGAGACAGGAATTAAACCCAATGTTTATCTAATAGGTATTTCCCAAATTAAATGGTCAACACTCTATAAAAGCGATAATTCACTAATAAACGTAAGTCTTCAATTTTTTTTTATAAATTAGAATAACTAACTAATCAAAAAACAGAATGAGAAACGTTTTAGCTACATTTATTGGATTTTTATTTGCGTCTGCCGTAGTCTTTTTATTCGAAACTTTAATTGGCCATAATCTTTTTCCCTTACCTGAAGGTGCAGATGCCATGAATATGGACTGGATAAAGGATAATATGGACAAAATTCCGTTGGGTTCTAAAATTTTTGTCGTTGTTGCTCATTTTATGGGCATAATATCCGGAATGTTTTTGGCCGCCAAAATTTCTAAGAAAAGTATGTCTCCATCTTATATTGTAGGAGCGTTAATGCTCATAGCCACCTTTTTTGTCATTTTTGCTCTTCCAAAAGAATTGTGGTTTGCCATTACTGATGGAGTATTAGTTATAATTGGCTTTTTTATTGGTAAATATTGGGCTAAGAAGCAAATTACAGCACCTAAAACGTAAACCCAATACGGATTCCTCCCCATTTTGCAGAGCTACCAGTTTTAAACTCTCGTGTTATGGCACTCCTTGTATATTCAAAATATAAAGTTTTGGTTTTTACAACTAATCCTAAGTTATACTGTGCTGTTAAACGTTCAACGCCACTTGTTGAAATAGTATATGGGCTATCATTGCTAATTAGTCCACCTTGTAAAGTTGCATCATAACCAACAACACTGATTATAGGTTGTGCATAAGCATAAATCTGAAATCCCTTTTTATTCCCCTCATTTTCAAATACGGAGTTTAATATTCCGAATAAAGCATTAGCTCCTATTGAAACGTTGGTAAATAATGTGCCTATTTGTAATGATCCATTTGCATTTAAAGCCAAAGCATTTTTATATTTAAGCAACTGCTTTTCATAAGCAATACGATAGTTTAAAACCACATCATTTTTAATTTGATTATCCCATCCCTTAGGAATTTTATTTCCCGTGGCTTTATGTATCCCTACTTGCATCTCTTTGCCAAATGCACCAGGACCAATCAATCCTAAACTTAAGGATTGTGACAATCTACTTTTATTTTTAGTATCAGTTTCAATTATAAAACTCTTCAGCATTATAGCAGCTGAAAAAGGTCTGTCTCCATATTGAATAGCCTCACTCACATAATCATTTGGAGTAAACCCAATATGTTCAATGGAAAGTCCATATTGAGTTTTTACATTATCTAACTTGAAGAAAAGCCAGTTTACAGGATTCTTTTTTAAAGTTGGCGTAACCAATTCAAAATTATAGCCTTGAGTATAATTTTCGTCTGTTGCAGCGAAGTAATCATTATCATAATGAAACCGGAAATAGTTGTTGTTTTCAATATTTTTATAAGAAACAGTATTGTCTATTTTTTGAGCTAATAATAGACTTGGAAAAATTATAAAAACAATCTGCATTAATCTGTTTATTCTCATGCAGATATTTACGAGAATAAGCTGTTATTGGTTTCAGGTTAGCTTAATTTTAATAGCAATGTAGGATCTGGGCAATTCTCTTTAAAAAAATCTAAATTCTGTTGATTGGCAACTCCTGGATAATCTCCTTTATAATTTTCAATATCTTTAATTATCTGAAAATGCAGATGTGGAGGGTAATCTCCATTTACTTCAGCTGTTCCTAATGTAGCAATTTGTTCTCCTTGCTGCACCTGTACTCCTATTTTTAAATTTTCAATCGAATCTAAACTCAAATGACCATATAAGGTATAAAAAATAGTGCCATCAACATTATGTTCCAAAATAATTGTTGGACCGTAATCACCGTAATTGGTGTTATTTTTAAAACTATGAATTCTCCCTTCCAGTGGTGCAAAAATTGGTGTTTCCGATTCAATCCATAAATCCAACCCTAAATGTATGTTACGTTCAGTTTCTGTTTTTTTTTGGTTAAAATAATTGCTACGTTGGTAGATGCCTCGTTTTTCCAGATAGCCTCCATAGGTTACCTTAGCGTTTTTTAGTTTAAGATAATTCCAAATGAATTCTTCCAAATCATTAGAAGAAGAAATATTAATTTTTTTTAATTCAGTGTTATAAATGGATAAATCTATAGCTATATATTCATCTTTAGATATGGTAGGTTCTATTAATGGATGTATTTCTATAGAGTTTAAAAATGTTTCGAAAGATGTAAGGGGCATAAACTAAAAATTTCCATAAAAATAAAATTATTTCTTATGGAAAAACGAAGAAGTCATTAGATTTTGAACACTGTTCAGAATTATAATTTAGTTTACAATTAAATTACTAAACTTAGCGTTAACACTAATTGTTCGGTTTGAGCTTTGTCCTTCAGGGTAATTACGAATAGTCTTTTGGTTGGTTGGTTTATTATTATATTTAGAACGATTGCCTTTAAAATACATACTATAGTCTAGGTTTTTAGGTAGGTTTATCAATGCATCACTGTTCTCTAGAACCAAATTGAGATTCTTAAAAGAATCCACGAAATTAGAAATGGTTAAATCCCCAAAGCTGCCATCAATTATAGCTGTATCAGAAAGACTTTCTACGCTAACATTGGAAGACTTTGAATTAAGCACTAAATTTTTAGCGCTTTTAATTTGTGCTCTATCTACAAAATTTAAGCTCAATGTACCTATATCCCAAGTATTTACAACAACTGGCGAATAAGACACATTGATGGAAGTGTTACTTCCATCAATGTGTTCTGCTACTAAAAATGAGTGAGATATTTCTCCTGTCATATCATAAATGACAGAAGTTATTTTTAACTCACCATGCCTAATATTAGTTTTTAGTTTTGCCTTTTTAGGGATTTTTATTTTTATCACCTTTTTAACAGCATTGCTACCTCCTCTTTCATGAACTCTATTATTTAAGGATTCTTGTCTTTTGCGCATGTGTTCAGCTCTCTGTTCCATATGTTGTGCTCTTTGCTCTGTGCGTTTTGCCATCATTTCACTACGTTTTTCCATTGCTTCGGTACGCTGCTCCATTTGTTTTCCAAAACGTTCTCCCCACGCTTCCATTTTTTTTGCCCAATCCTCTCCGAATTGTTCACCAAACTCTTCTCCCCATTTTTCCATGTCTTTACCATATTTTTCTCCAAACTTCTCTCCCCATTTTTCCATGTCTTTTGCCCATTTGCCTTCAAAACGTTTTCCGTATTCTTCTCCCCATTTCTCCATTTTTTTTTGGTATCCAGATTCAGAAAAACGCTTAGCCCAATCTTCCATACGTTTTTGTAATTCTTTACCTCCTTGTTTTTCGTACTTCTTACTCCATTCTTTTAGGTATGCCTCACCTTCTTTCTCATATTTATCATGATCAAAAGTTATGGTATTTACGCCTTTTGGTAATTCTGGTAATGCAGGCATCTGTGGCATTTCGGGCATTTTTGGCATTTTTGGCATTTTAGCCATATTTGGCATCGGAGGCATTTCTGGTATTTCTGGTATTTCGGGCATTTCTGCCAATTCAAATTCCAAATCTCTTAATAGTTCTGTGTAATTACCTTCTCCATAAATTCTAGCAGTTTTTCCTCCATCAGAAAAAATAGTGACTTTATTGTTGGAACCATCTACTTTTAGATTCCATGTCTTTAAGGCTTTCTCTAGCTCTTCTTTAGTTAATTTTTCACTTTCTATATAGGCCTCTACTTCAACAATGTTCCTATTCCAAGTATCAATTTCTATTTCGACGTGACTCGTATTTAAATCTATTATCACATCTTTATTTACTTTTATAGACTGTGATGTTTTAGTTAGCTTTTGCTGTGCATAACTTAACGTGGTCAATAAACACAATGCTATAATTTTGATTTTTTTACTCACGGAATTTCTATTTTCCGATTTGTGTTCGTGATTTTTCTTTAAAAAATTCATAATTGTTTTAATTTAACTGTTCGTTTTTTGATTTTTGATTTTTGATTTTTGATTTTTGATGTGATGATGTTATTCTATTAAATACTTGCTTCTGAAAATGCTGGTTCATTAAATTCTTTAATCTTTGTTTTTAGACGAGTGACAAGGTTTAATCTTAACTTTAAATTATTAATGTGCGCGTCTAAGGTTTCTTCATTCAATCCGTTTTCATTCAATTCAATAGTTAACCTTTTATACTCATCATTTAACTCTTTTAGCCTAGCCATATAGCCATCTACCAATTCTTTATTTTCTGGAGTTAATTGCACTTTTGATAATTCTAAGTTGATGCTTGCCAAATAATAATCTTCAACTTTTTTTAGGTCTGGTGAAAGATCTCCAAGTGTTTTTAATTCTGAAACCTCATTAGGCTTCTTTCCATTATTTTCAATGCTTTCTCCTGTTGGAAAAATTTGAAAAGCTCCATAAGCCAGTCCTAACAAAACAACTACACTTGCTGCAATATTCAATAACTTAAACTTACTATGCTCTTTCTTTTTGGGCAATTCCCTTTCCAGTTTTTGCAGAAAGCGAGCTTCGTGACCATGGGACATATTTGCCTTTTGGTTTTTTGTGTCTTCTTGAAATAAATCTCTAAGATCTCGTGCCATTTTTCTTCAATTTTAATTCGTCTTGTAATTTTTGTTTTCCTCTATGAAGTTGTGTTCTAGATGCCACTTCTGTAATACCTAATATTTCAGATATTTCTTGATGATCATAGCCTTCTACCAAATAAAGCATCACTACATACTTATACTTTTCGGGCAATTTCAATATTGCCGATTTCACTTCTTCCAATGTAATTTCATCATCAACCTCCCAACTTTCATCATCTTTAGACTCTACAACTTTAAGATGGTGCTCTTCTAATTCAACCAATCTTTGTCGCTTGGATTTTAATACATCAATACATCTATTAACAACTATACGTTTTAACCAAGCCCCAAAAGTAACTTCTGCCTTAAACTGATCTATTTTTGAAAATGCCTTTATAAACGCCTCTTGTACAATATCTTCTGCTTCCATTGTATCCTTTACAAACCGTAAAGCAACGATTAACATACCGTCACAATATTGATTGTAAAGTTTTAACTGCGCCTGCCTATCATTTTGACGGCATTTTTCAACAATATGAATTTGAAACGAATTGATTTTGGTTATTGGTTTTTGATTGGTTTCATTTTAAAGACGAAACAAAAAACAGTGTGTTGCAAAAAATTAAAAAAAATCTTTATCTGTTTTATATTTATTTAAAATTACCGTCTCTCATTCTCTAAATTTAGGGATTTCAATTATCTTTAACTCACAAAAAAAATTGCTATTTACATGAACACTTTTTTAAAGCGACTTTTAATTATTTTAGCCATAGTAGCTTTGGCTTTATTTTTATATTCAACGTTTGTAGAAAACATATTTTCCCCGAGATTAAGCCCTAAAGATTCAGCAAAGATTGAACTTAACGATTTAGATCTTAAGATTGAATACAATAGACCATCTAAGCGTGAACGTGAAATATTTGGAGCTCTAGTTCCTTTTAATCAAGTCTGGCGAACAGGTGCCAATGAAGCCACTACTTTTGAAACAAATAAAGATCTAAGAATTGAAGGGTTGTCTTTACCCAAAGGGAAGTACACAATCTGGACAGTGCCAATGGAGGATGTTTGGAGAGTAATGTTTAATTCGCGTCAATATGAATGGGGAGTCAATGAAAAAATGGAACCAATGTGGGATCCCAACTACGATGTGGTTGAAATAGAAGTTCCTGTTAAAAAATTAGATACAACTGTTGAAGAATTTACCATAGCTTTTGATAATACTACAGGAAATCTAAAATTAACAATGGCTTGGGACAGCACACTTATTGAAATACCAATTGAAGTAAGGCAATCTAAAAACTCGCAATAATTAAAATTTTTGGACCCAAAAAAAAATATAGATAAATCCGCATTACATGAGCAAGAAGGTGTAGAGTCACAAAAAACTTTAAATACACGTTCTGCAAATACTATTAAAGCAAAACGAAAAAAACAGCCTTCGGTTAATGATTTGGTTTCAGGTATAGTTTATGGAGATATAACATCTCTAAGTAGAGCAATCACTTTAATAGAAAGTACCAATTCTACTCATTCTAAAAAAGCAAACGAAATTATAAATAAGTGCCTGCCTTACGCAAATAAGTCTGTTCGTATAGGAATAACTGGAGTTCCTGGTGTTGGCAAAAGCACTTTTATTGAAGCATTTGGTATCCACTTAACAAGTATAGAGAAAAAGGTTGCGGTCTTGGCCGTTGATCCTAGTAGCACTCTAAGCAAAGGCAGTATTTTGGGTGATAAAACCCGAATGGAAGATTTAGTTAAAGATAAAAATGCTTTTATAAGACCATCTCCTTCAGGTGACTCTTTAGGTGGTGTAGCACGTAAAACTAGAGAAACCATTATTCTTTGTGAAGCTGCAAGCTTTGACACCATAATTATTGAAACCGTGGGTGTTGGACAAAGCGAAACAGCAGTACATAGTATGGTAGATTTCTTTTTACTCTTAAAACTTGCTGGTGCCGGAGATGAACTTCAAGGGATAAAACGTGGTATTATTGAAATGGCAGATGCCATAGTTATAAACAAAGCTGACGGAGATAATATTAAAGCTGCAAAATCTGCAAAAATAGAATTTAACAGAGCTCTGCATTTATATCCATCAAAAACATCTAATTGGTCACCAAAAGTTTTACTCTGCAGTGCATTGAAACAAGAAGGAATTTCTGATGTGTGGAAACTAATCACGGATTATTTAGAGACCACAAAAGCCAATTCTTATTTTGATGATAACAGAAATAACCAAAATAGATTTTGGTTACTTCAAACTATAGAAGACCGCTTAAAATCAAATTTTTATAATTCCGAAAAAATTAAATCAGAACTTAAAAATCAGATGGCCTTAATAGAAGCAGGAAAAACAACGCCTTTTGCTGCAGCAGACTATTTATTAAATCTCTAATAAGTTATTTCCTCAAGCTTTACACACAGTTTTCTTTAAACCATTCTACTTGGGATTTTACGCTCTCTAACAAGGTGGTTTGTGGATTGTAGTTGAGAATTTTTCGAGCTTTATCAATGTTTGCTTTTGTTCTGGTTTGGTCACCAGCACGCTTTGGCTTTATGTCTATTTTTATATCTTTTCCTATTACTTCCGCTACAGCATCTATACCATCTTGAGTGGTATGCTCTACCTCTGTTCCTAAATTGAATATTTCACCATCAACTTTAGCCTCGTTATCAAATACACTCACAATACCATCTACAATATCACCAACGTAAGTAAAACTTCTAAGATGTTTATCACTACCTTCAAATAAAGGAAATGGTTTACCTTGCAAGCCTAAATCAATTAATTTAGTGTACATTTTTTCTGGTCTTTCACGTGGGCCAATCACAGAATATAGTCGCATACTACAAGCTTGCATTTGCTTCTCCCTACTTTTTTGAAGTACCAATTGCTCAGCTGCCAATTTTGTAACTCCGTAGTGTGACGCTGGTTTAACCATAACGCTTTCAGGGTAAGTGGCTTCCAGTCCATAAATTGAAGAAGTTCCTATATTAACAAACAGTTTTAAATCTTTACACTCTAAAGCGAAATCGATTAAATTTTTTGTAGCAATCACATTATTGGTAAAATAGTCTTCAAAAGTTGACGTTTGTGAAATACCAGGTTGAGCTGCAAAATGGAATATATAATTAAAATCTTTAGCTAATTGATTATAATCTTCAACTGTTCTTAAATCCATTTTAATAATTTCAGCACCTTTGTCTTTAACGGCTTTAGCGTTCATCTCCTTAAGGTTCAAGCTGTAGTAATCACAAAAATTATCTACACCAACAACGTTATGTCCCATTTTCAATAAACGCTCTGCTGTATGGGAGCCAATAAAACCAGCTATTCCGGTAACTAAAATCTTCATATTTAATAGTTTAATTATTACAAATAAACATCTTTTCAGTGTTTAAACCAATAGAGATTCGTTGTAATGCAAAAAAACGATATTTTTGTGCCCATCAACACTATCAACTGCATGAAAAATAAGTTTACCATAATTGTTCCGGTGTATAATGAGGAAGAAAATTTAGAGCGTGTTGAGACAGAACTTTCCAACTACCTCAAAGTTGCGGCTGTACCTTCTTCTGTTTTGTTTGTCAATGATGGTTCACAGGATACTAGCCAAGCTATAATTGAAGAAATTTGTAAACGTAATGGAGATTTTGAATTCATTTTGTTTAAAGAAAATAGAGGTTTGAGTGCTGCTATAAAAGCAGGATTTGACCATGTTGAATCAGAGTTGGTTGGTTATATAGATTCAGATTTACAAACAGCTCCAGAAGATTTTAATTTACTTTTAGAACACATTGATTCATACGAATTGGTGACTGGTGTCCGTGCTAACAGAAAGGATTCTTTTGTAAAAAACATGTCATCCAAAATTGCCAATGGTATACGGCGGACTTTTACTCACGACGGTATGGACGATACTGGTTGTCCGCTTAAGGTAATTAAAACAGAATATGCTAAGCGAATACCTATGTTTAGAGGTTTACATCGTTTTTTACCTGCAATGATTATGCTACAAAATGGTAGAATATTACAAATTCCGGTTCAGCATTTTCCTCGTATGGCTGGTACAGCAAAATTTGGAGTATGGAATAGACTTTTAGGGCCACTTATGGATTGTTTTGCTTATCTCTGGATGAAAAAGAAATACATTAACTATTCTATTGAAAAATCTAGCAAACAATCTTTAATTTGAAAGACTGGATTATTTACAGCATAGGATTTTTAGCCCAGATTTTATTCTCATCTAGGCTAATTATCCAATGGGTTACCTCAGAAAAACAACGTAAGGTCATTACTCCAACTTCGTTTTGGACGTTGAGTCTCATTGCATCTTTTCTATTATTTATTTATGGTTATTTACGATTGGATTTTGCCATAATGCTAGGGCAAAGCCTAACCTATTACATATATATTAGAAATCTACAATTGCAAGGACATTGGCAAAAATTCCCAAAAATGGCTAGGTATTCGCTATTAGTAGTACCTATCTTAGTTGTAGCATATTACTACAACAATAATAAAATTGATATAGAGTTACTCTTTCAAAATGAAGTAATTCCTACATGGTTATTAATACTAGGAATTGCAGCGCAGATTGTTTTTACGCTGCGTTTTATTTATCAATGGATATATTCTGAACGTAATAAATTATCAACATTACCTCTGGGTTTTTGGCTATTGAGCTTAATTGGTGCATTTATGATTTTGAGTTATGCCATAATGAGAAAAGATCCCGTACTATTTGTAGGACACTTGTTTGGAGTTGCAATCTATGCTCGTAATACATATTTAATCTGTAAAAGCGATGATTAAGTTATTAGAAAAATATCCTATTTTAAGCCTTCTCTTATTTGTTATTGTTATGCTCGGTTTTACCATTGATTCAATTCCTGTTAGCATAATGGAAGCTCGAAACTTTATTTCTGCTCGAGAAATGCTCACGGATAATAGTTGGATACTTACTACCATGAATGGCGAAGCACGCTACCAAAAACCGCCACTACCAACTTGGATTACATCTGTTTTTGGGTTTATTTTTGGAATGAATTCAGTACTAGCCTTACGATGGCCTGCTATTCTTTTTGTAGCTGGTATTGGTATTTCAACTTATTTGCTATCTACAAAATTAGAACTCAGTAAATCACATGGTTTAATAAATGGTTTTATTGCAATAACTTCATTTTATATTATTGGCATTACCATTGAAGCGCCTTGGGATATTTATACGCATGGTTTTATGCTAATGGCGTTATATCAACTCTTCATTATGCTTAAAGATCAAAAAACATCTGTCTTAAGAAGTTTACTTTTTGTTTTGTTTTTAGCTGGTTCTGTATTATCTAAAGGGCCTGTTTCGTTATATGTTTTATTTTTACCTTTTATAATTGCTTATGGTATTGCATTTCGTTATAAAGGTGATATACTTCATTTTTTGAAACTGATTAGCCTATTAGTTTTCGGGATAGTTTTAGGTGGTTGGTGGTATATGCATGTAAGAGTGGCAGATCCTGAAACTTTTTTGAAAATAGCTGAACGAGAAACCTCTAATTGGAGTAGCTACAATGTGAGGCCATTTTACTATTATTGGAGCTTCTTTATACAGAGCGGTATATGGACAATTCCTGCTTTAATTAGTCTAATCTACCCTTACTTAAAACCTAGAGTATCTAACTTAAAGACTTATCAATTTAGTTTTTTATGGACTATCCTTGCGGTAGTTTTACTATCTATTATCCCTGAAAAAAAATCACGATACTTAATGCCGGTTTTAATCCCATTGGCTTATAACATTGGGTTTTACATAGAGTATTTAATTAGAGAATTTAAAAACTTAAAATCTAAAAAAGAAACATTTCCTGTCTATTTTCAGTTTGGCTTAATTGGAGTTTTAGCTTGTTTATTTGGTGTTTCTTATTTTATGATTGGAAAGGACTTATCAGGTTTTACTCTAATTAGGTTTATTGTGGCAGTTATACTACTGCTGATAGTTGGAGCCTATATATTTAAAAAATTACAATCAAAAAACATAAAATCAGTATTTTACCTAATTATATTATTTATGATGAGTTTAGGATTTTTTGCTCTTCCATTGGCAAAAACTCAAGCACAAGTTAAATACAAGCCTGTGTCAGAATTAAATAAATCTTATGGCACTATTTATAGTTTGGGAGGTATTGCACCAGAAGTTATTTATAATTACGGAGATAAGATACCTCCATTAAAAACAGAGGAAGGACTTGTTATTCCTAAAGAAAAAGAATTTAAGCTACTAACTGATAAAAAAAATCCGGAAGATTTTAAAAAAATTTCCAAGCTCTACAACATTAAACATATTGAAACTTACGATCTCAATTTTTCTAATAAAGATTACAAAAGTCGCCTCGTAAATGAATTATATAAACTCACTCTGAAATAAATCGTTTTAGCAAGTATTTATTCAGCTTATAAAACCCAAATCCTGCTAAACCACCAAACATTAATCCACATAAAATATCTATTGGATAATGTACACCAACATAAATACGGCTATAAGCAACTGCGAAACTCCAAAGCAACAATATATAAATGAGATTTTTATAATATGGTCTTAATAACATACCCGCAAAAATGGCTGTTGACATAGAGTTAGAGGCATGTCCTGAGAAAAAGCCATACTTTCCACAACGTGGTGCAATAAAACGAGTTAAATCTACAATTCCCTCTGCCCTACATGGTCTTGGTCTTTGAAATGTATCTTTAAACACATTGGTAATTTGATCTGTAAATGTAATCATTGCAGCAATAACGAGAACCATAAGCAATAAAGCCTTCCAACCTAACTTCCTGTAAATTAAATACAATAGAATGAGGTACAATGGAATTGATGAAAATTTATAAGTAATCACCAACCAAAAATTATCCCATCTTTCTGAACCCCAATTATTTAAATACAAAAAGAGTTCTTTGTCATATTCTAATAGTTGTTCTAACATTAATCGTTGTATCTGGCAATTTCACGATCGTAAAAATCTGTAGCCTCTTTAATATAATTTTCAGTTTCGGTTTCAAGTTCTTTTTGATCGTGTTGATCGAACTCTTCAAACCACTCAACTTCATCATTTTCAAGATTAATTATAAAACGTGGAAATTCGGTATGAATTATAAAAATAGCATCGGGATAATCTGTATTATCGCCTAGTATGAATTTGGGTAGTTCCATGGTTATTAAATATGGGCAAAAGTACCTAAAGATTTAAGTATTAAAAAATAAAAAGTAACACTTCTAACACTTAACAGTAACTAGATAACAATAAATTTTAGAAGAGGTAAATAATTTATGTTTTACGCTAACAAATAAAAAGATTAAAAATTATACTAATATCTATTATTGTCTAATTAAAAAACAACTGTATCAATGACAAAACAAAAACTTAAAAAGTCGTTAGGTTTTTGGGATATTTTAATGTTTGGGGTTGGTGGAATAGTTGGAGCCGGAATATACGCCATTATAGGACAGGCAGCTGATCTTAGTGGCAATATGCTTTGGTTAAGTTTTGCTATTGCAGCCATAGTTGCATTGCTCACTGGCTTGTCTTATGCTGAATTTGTAAGTCGATTCCCAGATGCTGGTGGAAGTTTTGAATATATTAAACAAGGCTTAGGCGAACGAACGGCACTTTTCATGTCTATATTTATGACGTTTACTGGAATTGTAGCACCTGCAGCAATTGCCATTAGTTTTGCTGAATATTTAAGTAGGCTTATAGAAATCCCTAACTGGATTTCTATTATCAGTATCATAACTTTAATGGCTATATTTAATATCCTGGGTTCTAAACTAAGTTCTCATTACAACACTTTTGCCACCATAGTTACTTTAATTGGGTTAGGAACCGTTATTGCGTTCTGCATACCTGATTGGGGAAGTGCACCGCTCTTGGAATTAGGTGACAGCGGAATTATGGGAATTTTAGCTGGTTCTGCACTTATTTTTTTTAGTTACGTAGGTTTTGAAGATTTGGTAAAAATGGCAGAAGAAACTAAAAACGCTAAAAAGAATCTCCCAAAGGGAATTTTAATTAGCGGTATAATTGTTCTTATACTATATGTAATGATCGCGATAAGTGCCGTGAGCACTTTTGATGCTAGCGAATTGGCCAATAAAAAAGGACCTCTAGCCGCTATAATAAAAACACAATGGAGTACTTTAGGTGGAATACTACTTGTAGTAGTTGCACTTTTTGCTACTAGTAAAACAATTTTAAGTAATATTTTAGGAACCTCTAGATTACTCTACGATGTCGCTAGAGACAGCAAAATTTCTTGGCTTAAAAAGTTTACAACCCTTGCAGGTATTGGTGCAAACACACCAAATTATGCAATTGTTGCATTAGCTATTGTCACTATTGGATTCGGGTTAATTGGAAATTTAAAAATTGTGGCTTCAATAAGTAACATTTTTATATTTACCGTATTTGGAATGGTCAATGTTGCTCTTTTAAAATATAGAATAAACAACAAAATGAATAAAGACAGTAATATTTTTAGAATACCACTAAATTATAAAAATATACCTATTCCAACTGTTTTGGCATTAATAACAATTTTGATTTTATTCGGATTTAATATCTACAATTTAACACAAGGTAATGCATAGACCCCTAGAGCTAAGACTCTACAATTAACCTCTTTGTTAAATAATTGAATCGAATAAACAACAAAACTGCAGCAACACTCAAACCTGCTAAAAGACCTATCCAAATACCTAGGTTGCCGTAAGCTTCTTCTTTTCCTAAATAATAACTAACAGGAAAACCTATAACCCAATATGAGATAAAAGTTATTATTGTAGGTATTTTTACATCTTGCAATCCCCTTAACGCTCCAAGTGCTATAACTTGTAAACTATCACTAATCTGAAAAACTGCAGCTGCCAACAACAATGTGGCAGCTATTTCAACAACTTCAGCAGTGTCAACAGCATTTGCTGGATCATCCAAATCCACATATAAACCAGGTAAATACTCGTTGAAAATTGCGAAAAACAACCCAAATACAACCGCTAATAGAAAGCCTAAAAAGAAGATTGATTCTGCTATTCGTTTTAAAGCCTTAAAATCTTTTAAGCCTTTTTGGTTGCCAACTCTGATCATGGCTGCTACGCTCAACCCTGTTGCAACCATAAACGTCATGGATGAGAGGTTTAACGCAATTTGGTTTGCTGCTTGGGCATTGGCTCCTAAAGTACCACTCAACCAAATGGCAGCAGTAAAAATCCCAACTTCAAAAAACATCTGTAACGCACTTGGCAAACCTAAATTGGATAATTTTTTAAGAGGTTGAGCACTTAGTTTAAAAAATTTAATATTTGTTACGTAACTCTTTGATTTTTTGCGTTTAGCCAATAGCCACCATAAATGAAATACCATTATAAATCGTGAAATCAGAGTTCCGTAAGCCGCACCTACAATTCCCAATTCAGGAAAACCAAACTTTCCAAAGATTAAAACGTAGTTAATAATAACATTGAGTACGTTAGAGAGAATGGTAGCATACATTGGATATTTAGTCAAGGACAAACCATCACTGAATTGTTTAAATGCCTGAAATACTATGAGAGGTAATAACGAAAAAGCAACTAAATCTAAATATGGCATTGCCAATTCAACCACTTCCTTTGGTTGGTCCATTATGTACATTAGTGGCTTAGCAAAAAGTAGCATTAGAAAAAGCAATAAACCCAATACAGTACAAAGAAACAAACCATGTTTAAAAACAGACTTTCCTTTTAAAAAATTCTTTTCAGTGTCAGCTTCAGCTACTAGAGGTGTTATTGCAGTAGAAAACCCAATACCTAAAGACATGGCAATAAATATAAAACTATTGCCTAAAGATACCGCTGCAAGTTCAGCAGCACCTAATTGCCCTACCATAACATTATCTACAAAACTGACAAAGGTATGGCCCAACATCCCTAAAATTACAGGTGATGCCAATTTAAGGTTGTATCTAAATTCTTTGGTATAGTTGCTAAAAACCATGACGCAAAAGTAGCGGTTTTGGTTTTAGGAATCTAATCAGTTTATCCTTTTTGAATGTGTCGTAAAAGACAATCCTTGTTGACCTGCTGTTGAAGTCATAACTCCTTCAAAAATTGGTTCTGGGCAACTGTTTGGAATTTTCCAATCGAAAATAAAATTAGAACCTGTGCCACCAGAAATATCAGATTCGTTGATTACGATTTCCAAGGTTTCTAAAGGTGCTAAATAAACTGGTTTATTGAAATAAGTTTTTAATAATTCGCCATGCGTACCATAATAGTTTGCTTTCAACAAATAAATAGTATCATTTTGACTTGCGTTTCTCAAGCTTACCATAGCGGTAAGATTGTAACGTTTGTGCTGTGAGTAACTGTAAATTTGAGAATAAATAGACAAATAAGATTTACCTATTTCTAGTGAATCTTTAATGGGATAATTCACCGCCCTTTTATTCCAGTTCACTTTAATAGGATCTTCTTCCTTTTCGGTGTTTTTACAGGAATATAAGCTTAGAAAGATTATAAATAAAATTGCTATTTTTTTCATCTTACTGAAATTACATTAATAACAAAAATAGCAGTTTTGAATTTAACACTTGTTAATTTTTGAAGCGATAACATTAAACATTTACAACTTATTTATTATATTTAAGAAAAACCATAAAATAATGAAAAAATTAAGCGTATTATTATCAATAACAGCCTTAATACTTTTTGCCTGCGATAATGAAAAAAAGGAGTTAATGGCTGAATACAATTCTTTTGTAAGACAAAGCGATAGTATTGAAACTGCCCACAACAGATTTGAAAAAAACCACAACAAAATGTTAGCTGAACATGACGAGTTTTCTGAAGAACTTTCAGGCATGGAACTCCAAGACTCTTCAGTTTTAAGGGACATTACCCAACATGGCATGATGTTGGAAAGACATGATGCCATTTTAAAAAGCCATAAAGAAATCATTGAAGCGCATAAAAACGCTTCTCCTAATTTTGATGAGTTAAGTGAGAGCGAGATAAATGAGAAAATTGAAGAAATGAAAAAATGGCATTCAACAATGAAGGATGACCATGCTAAAATGGAAAGCGAACACCAAAACATGAAGTCTGAATACATGGACCTAAAAGAGAAACTTACCATGACCAAAGAAGACAACATGAATGAATAAAGTATTTTTACTGCAGAAAAAAAAATCCATGACTAGGTCATGGATTTTTTTTATTTAGTATTGGCAATATTTTTATTATTTGAAAGAAATTATCAAACTAATATTAATACATAATTAATATTAAAAAGTTTTTACCGCTCTTTGAGCTTCCTCAAATTCTTTTATAATATCCTGAACTATCTCAGCCACTGGTTTTATATCATTAATTAATCCTGAGATTTGCCCAATTTCAAGTTCTCCATCCTCTAAATCACCTTCAAACATACCGCGTTTTGCTCTTGCTCTTCCTAATAATTTTATCAATTGTTCTGGAGTGGGAGATTGTTTATATAATTCTAATATTTCATCATAGAACTTATTTTTAATCAATCTTACAGGTGCCAATTCTTTCAACGTTAACTGCGTAGCTCCTTCTTTTGCTTCCACTACGGTTTGCTTAAAATTTTGATGTGCTGAAGATTCTTCACTAGCCACAAATCTACTTCCCACTTGCACTCCATCTGCGCCCAAAATCATACAGGCTAACATGGCTTTTCCTGTGGCAATGCCACCAGCAGCAATTAAAGGAATATCTAATTTCTCTTTAACCATTGGTATTAAAGTCAAAGTCGTAGTTTCGTCACGTCCATTGTGTCCTCCAGCTTCAAAACCTTCTGCAACAACAGCATCGACTCCTGCGTCTTGGGCTTTTAAAGCAAATTTTACACTACTCACTACGTGGACAACAGTAATACCTCTATCATGCAACCATTTGGTCCAAGTTTTTGGATTACCAGCAGAGGTGAAAACAATTTTCACATCTTCTTCAACAATAATATCCATAATCTCCTCAATATTTGGATACAACATTGGCACGTTAACTCCAAACGGTTTATTGGTTGCAATTTTGCATTTTTGAATGTGTTCCCTTAAGACATCAGGATACATTGAGCCTGCTCCTATTAAACCTAAAATGCCAGAGTTACTAGATGCTGAAGCTAGTCTCCAACCACTGTTCCAGATCATTCCTGCTTGTATTATTGGGTATTTAATGTTGAAAAGTTCGGTTATTCTGTTCTCCATTTATTGTTTTATGAATTTAAAGGTTTTTGAGGTATTATTAGAAGCTATTTTTAAGATATAAATTCCAGATGACAAGTTTGAAATATCCAACTTATTGGAATTAACTGTTTTTTCAATTTGAAGAATTTGCTGTCCTAAAGTATTAAATATTGAAATAGTTGCTTTTACTGTTTCTGAAGGAAATTCAAAATTAATTTCATTTTTAATCGGATTTGGACTGAAACTGAATTTCTCAATTATTTCACCATCTACAGAAAGTGCTATGTTTTTTGCTAAATTCAAATCAGGAATTCCAAAACCTAAAAAATCATCTGGATTATTAAATTGTGATGCTGATTGTCTTACAAAACCCATCACTTCGGTTGGTGTTGCCTCAGGAATTGCTTGCAGGAGTGATGCAATGCCTCCACATAAAATTGGTGAACTAAAAGATGTACCGTTGTTTTGTACAATAGTATTATTTTCATCAATTACATAAGCACTACCTCCTCTGGCCACCACGTCTGGCTTTTGGTAGCCAACCTGCGCTTCACTACCTCTTGAGCTAAAAGCTACATAATCTCCATTGGCATCTACTGCTCCAACCGAAAGTACATCTGGTGAGTCTGCAGGTGCTCCTACGGTTTGCCAATCTGTCGCTCCTGCATTTCCAGCACTTACAACTACTAAAATTCCTTTTTCTACTGCAATGGATGCGCCTTTAGTAATATACGCAACCTGACCATTCATATCTGCTGGAGTATAACTGTAATTGGGATTATCATACACGCGATAACCCAACGAGGTGTTTATCATATCTACACCCAAACTATCTGCACGCTCAGCAGCTTCAACCCAATAACTTTCTTCTACTGGATTTTCACTTGTTGCATCTTCAGTTAAAAACAAATAATACGAAGCATCTGGTGCAGTCCCAACAAATTCCTCTTCAATAAAACCACCCATATCACTCAAAACTCTAGTTCCTGTCTCTTATACACATCTGACGCTGCCGACGACT
>CAJXVG010000052.1 GCA_913061495.1 uncultured Winogradskyella sp. | reverse complement strand
GGTCTCGTGGGCTCGGAGATGTGTATAAGAGACAGTTTTTAGTCTTAGCAGTAGTATTTACTTCATTTACTACAACACTTCTAAAAAAAGAGATTAAAGTAAAAGAATCTAAAATCACATGGAAAGGCTATAAAGTAGCAGGCTCTCATGAAGGAACAATTAATTTAGCGGAAGGTCAACTTACCTTTAATGATGATGTTTTGTCTGGCGGAAATTTTACCATAGACATGACATCTATCAACGTTACAGATTTAGAAACTGGTGACGGAAAAGAAAACTTAGAAGGCCATTTAAAGTCAGATGACTTTTTTGGTGTTGAAAATTATCCACAAGCAAAATTAGCAATAACAAATGTAAAGGGGAAAAACGGAAACTTTCAGGTAACAGGTGACCTAACAATTAAAGGGCAAACGCATCCAACCAGTTTTAATATGAATATTGCAAATAAAACTGCCACTGCAAACTTAAAAATTGACAGAACTAAATACGATATCAAATACGGATCTTCAAGCTTTTTTGATGGTTTAAAAGACAAAGCTATTTACGATGAATTTGATTTAAATGTGACATTGAAATTTTAATAACCCTAGATTAATAGCAATGCTTAACATTAAAGATTCTCATATTTTATGGGAATCTTTTTCATTTATGCAATATTTATATTTGATATGTAAAAATTCATTTCTATCTTTGGCATTCAAAATGAAAACAAAAACAAATCATACTTGGTGGTGGAATTTCTCAAACTTACGTTCGTGAAATAATCCTTGGTATGCATAATATAGAAAAAGGCTTGTCATTCACGACAAGCCTTTTTTATTTATGCTGACTTTATTTCAGCAACTCATAAATTTAAAAATATTAGCATATCAATTTGAAATTGATACAAATTAAGCATACATGAAAAAATTTAGTTTATACACACATTACAAAAAAATCTTAGCAGATACTATAACACCTGTCAGTATTTATTTAAAAATTAGGGATAATTTTCACAACAGTATCCTTTTAGAGAGTAGCGATTACCATGCAAACGATAATAGCTTTTCTTACATCTGCTGTAATCCTATTGCGTCAATAAAGGTTGAAGGTAAATCTATTTACCAAACGTATCCCGATGGCAGTTCTAAAACAAACCATACAAAGAATATTTGTGTAACAAACGAGATACATAAATTTACAAAACGTTTTAAAATTGATAAAAATGAAGATTTTAAATTCATAAATAATGGAATTTTTGGATACACTTCATACGATGCCGTAAAATATTTTGAAGATATCGAAATCTCAAAAAAAGATAATTCTATAAATATTCCTGAAATATATTACGCCGTTTATCAAAACATAATTGCCATAAATCACTTTAAAAACGAAGCATACATTTTTGCACATTGCTTTGACACTGAAAACAACATAGAAGAAATCCTTCAGTTAATTCAAACTCGTCATTATGCCTCTTACGATTTTAACACAAAAGGGAAGTTAAACTCCAATCTAACCGATGACGAATACAAGCAGCATGTTGAGCTTGCTAAAAAACATTGTGCTCGAGGTGATGTTTTTCAGCTTGTTCTATCCAAACAATTTTCGCAAAAATTCAGTGGAGATGAGTTTAATGTCTATCGTGCTTTGCGTAGCATAAATCCCTCTCCCTACCTCTTCTATTTTGATTATGGCAACTTTAAAATCTTTGGAAGTTCACCAGAAGCTCAACTTGTTGTAAGTGATAACAAGGCTGAAATCCATCCAATTGCAGGTACCTTTAAACGCACAGGAAATGACCTTAAAGACGCAGAACTTGCAGAAAAATTAATTAAGGATGATAAAGAAAATAGTGAACACGTAATGTTGGTTGACTTAGCAAGAAATGATCTCAGCAGACACGGAAGCAATGTTACTATTGAACGATATAGAGAAGTTCAGTTTTTCTCTCACGTCATTCACTTAGTGAGCAAAGTAACAGGTCAAATCCATAAAGGAACAGAAACCATGCAAGTTGTGGCTGATACATTTCCTGCCGGAACTTTAAGTGGAGCACCAAAGCACAAAGCCATGCAACTGATTGAAAAATACGAAAAAACAAGTCGAAGTTATTATGGAGGTGCTATTGGATTTATGGATTTTGAGGGGAATTTTAACCATGCCATAATGATAAGGACATTTCTTAGTAAAAATCATAATTTATTTTGGCAGGCAGGTGCCGGATTAGTAGCAAAATCTAATCCTGAAGCCGAATTACAAGAAGTTTACAATAAACTTGGAGCCTTAACAAAAGCCATTGACCAAGCTAAAGACATTTAAGATGAAAAAAGTACTAGTTATAGACAATTACGACAGCTTTACTTACAATCTAGTTCATTATTTAGAGGATTTAAATTGTGAAGTCACCGTAAAACGAAACGACAAACTATCGCTTGAAGAAGTTTATGATTTCGATAAAATTGTACTGTCACCAGGCCCAGGAATACCAAATGAGGCAGGACTTTTAAAAGAAATTATAAAAATGTATGCTTCAACCAAAAGCATTCTGGGAGTCTGTCTTGGACAACAAGCTATAGGAGAAGTTTTTGGAGGCAAAATTGAGAATTTAGACTCCGTTCATCATGGTGTAGCCACTAACGTAACTGTCTCAGTGGATGATGAAAGTTTGTTTAACGGTATGGACAAGACGTTTGAAGTTGGCAGATATCACTCTTGGGTGGTAAGCAAAGATTTACCTGAAAGTTTAGAAGCTACATCATTTGATGAAAACGGACAAATAATGTCTCTTAGGCATAAAATTTACGACGTAAAGGGAGTACAATATCATCCAGAATCCATACTAACTCCAAACGGAAAAAAAATATTAGAAAACTGGATAAACTCATAACATGAAAGAAATACTCAATAGACTTATCAACCAAAAAAGCATTACCAGTGAAGAAGCTAAAAAAGTACTTGTTAATATATCCGAAGGTAAATATAACCAAAGCCAAATAGCTTCTTTTTTAACTGTTTATATGATGCGGAGCATTACCACAGATGAACTTCGTGGTTTTAGAGATGCACTTTTAGAATTATGTATTCCTGTTCACTTAAAAGGATACAATACTATAGATTTATGTGGTACTGGTGGAGACGGAAAGGACACATTTAATATCTCTACATTATCCTCTTTTGTAACCGCAGGAGCTGGAGTTAATGTTGTAAAACATGGTAATTACGGTGTTTCTTCTGCATCTGGATCTTCTAACGTAATGGAAGCTTTGGGCATTAAGTTTACTAATGAAACTGATTTTCTCACACAATGCCTTGATAAAACGGGTATCTGCGTGCTTCATGCACCACTATTCCACCCTGCAATGAAAAATGTGGCTCCAATTCGAAAAGAATTAGGGGTTAAAACGTTTTTCAATATGTTAGGGCCAATGGTAAACCCTGCATTTCCAGATAACCAAATGGTAGGAGTTTTTAGTTTAGAATTATTAAGACTATATGGTTATTTATATCAAGAAACGGATAAAAATTATGCTATTGTTCATGCTTTGGATGGGTATGATGAAATCTCGTTAACAGGAAAAACAAAAATAATTACCAATAACAGTGAGTCACTTTTAGAGCCAGAAGATTTTGGAGTCTCACAGATTCAACAATCTGCAATTTTTGGTGGAAAAACCATAAAACAAGCTGCTAAAATTTTTACACAGATTATTAATAAAAATGGTACTGATGCTCAAAATAATGTTGTGTTTGCTAATGCAGGTTTGGCAATTGCAACAGCTAATAACATTTCACATTCCGATGGTTTTGAACTAGCAAAAGAGTCCTTGATGAGCGGTAGAGCAAAAGAGGGTTTAAATAAATTGATTGAACTGAGCCAATGAATATATTAGATAAAATAGTAGTTGACAAACGTAATGAGGTAAAATTGCGGAAATCTATAATCTCTTCGTCCCAATTAGAAAAAACCTTTCTTTTTGATAGAGCTACTTTTTCACTTTCAAAAAAACTCAGAAAAAGTACCTCAGGAATTATAGCTGAGCACAAAAGAAGGTCACCATCAAAATCTGTTATAAACAACAATTTAAATGTGTCTGATGTTGCTAAAGGTTACGAAAATGCTGGTGTTTGCGGCATGTCTGTTTTAACTGATTCAAAATATTTTGGTGGTTCGTTAGATGATTTAATTCTTGCCAGAGCAAGTAGCAATCTTCCGCTTCTGAGAAAAGAATTTATAATTAACGAATATCAAATTATTGAAGCTAAGGCTTTTGGAGCTGACGCTATTTTGTTAATAGCAGCCATATTAAGCAAAACTGAAATCAAACAATTTTCAGAATTAGCAAAAAAACTTCAACTTAATGTGTTGCTAGAAGTACACAACGAAGAAGAATTGCATAAATCCATTATGCCTTCATTAGATATGATTGGAGTTAACAACAGAAATCTCAAAACCTTTAACGTAAGCTTGGATATCTCAAAAAAATTGAGTGAAAAAATCCCAAATGACTTTGTAAAAGTATCTGAAAGCGGTATCAGTTCCGTTGAAGCAATTAAAGAATTGAAACCCTATGGATACCAAGGTTTTTTAATTGGTGAGAATTTTATGAAAACGGACAATCCCGGAGAAAGTTCAAAAAATTTCATTAAACAATTAGAGCTATGAAACTGAAAGTCTGTGGAATGAAATATAAAGACAATATTGAAGCTGTTGCTAATCTACAGCCAGATTATCTTGGGTTTATATTTTATGAAAAATCACCTCGTTTTTTTGATGCTGAAATTCCGAAGATTCCTAAATCAGTAAAAAAAGTTGGTGTTTTTGTAAATGCCAATCTTTCTGAAATACAAAATAAGATAAAAAAATACCATTTAGATGCAGTACAATTGCACGGAAATGAATCTCCAGAATTTTGTAAACGCATAAAAGATGCCAAAATAATTAAGGTTTTTTCTATAAAAGACAACTTTAATTTTAGCAAACTCAAACCATACGAAGACGTTTGTGATTATTTTCTTTTTGATACGAAAGGAAAACTACCCGGAGGCAATGGGTACACCTTTAATTGGGAGGTCTTTAAAGACTATCCATCAACCAAACCTTTCTTTTTAAGTGGAGGGATTGATATAAAAGAAATTGATAATGTAAAGTCTTTTCTTCAAGGAGAAGAATCTAAATATTGCTATTCTATTGATGTTAACAGTAAGTTTGAACTACAACCAGGATTAAAAAATAGCGAAGAATTAAAAGAATTTAAATATGAGCTACAACATTAACGAAAAAGGTTATTATGGTGATTTTGGAGGAGCGTATATCCCAGAAATGTTATATCCTAATATAGAAGAGTTACGCGAAAACTACCTAAAAATCACTTCAGAACCTTCATTTCAGGAAGAATTTCACCAACTCTTAAAAGATTATGTTGGGCGTCCATCACCTCTTTATTTTGCAAAACGTCTTTCAGAAAAATATAACACAAAGATATATTTAAAACGAGAAGACCTCAACCACACTGGTGCACATAAAGTCAATAATACCATTGGACAAATCCTACTTGCAAAACGTTTAGGAAAAACCAGAATAATTGCTGAAACTGGTGCTGGTCAGCACGGAGTTGCCACAGCAACAGTATGTGCATTAATGGGTATTGAATGTGTAGTCTATATGGGAGAAGTTGATATTGCTAGACAAGCACCTAATGTAGCTCGGATGAAAATGCTTGGTGCCAAAGTAGTACCAGCAATATCTGGTAGCCGCACACTTAAGGATGCTACAAATGAAGCCATGCGAGATTGGATTAACAACCCGGTGGACACACATTATATTGTAGGCAGTGTTGTAGGTCCTCATCCATATCCTGATATGGTAGCTCGTTTTCAGGCAGTAGTTTCTAAAGAAATCAAAAATCAGCTATTAGAAAAGGAAGGCTCTGAAGACCCAAATTACTTAATTGCATGTGTTGGTGGCGGCAGTAACGCAGCTGGAACTTATTATCACTATTTAGATAATGAAAATGTAAAAATTATTGCAGTTGAAGCTGCAGGAAAAGGAGTTGAAACCGGTGAAAGTGCAGCAACTATGGTGTTAGGCAATGAGGGGATTATTCATGGAAGCAAAACCCTATTAATGCAAACAAAAGATGGCCAAATTACAGAACCTTATTCTATATCAGCTGGATTGGATTATCCTGGTGTAGGTCCAATGCATGCCAACTTATATAAAACCGGAAGAGCCGAATTTATTGCTATAAAAGATGATGAAGCTATGAAAGCTGGCATGCAGCTCTCTAAGTTAGAAGGCATTATTCCAGCTATTGAAACCTCTCATGCCCTAGCTGTTTTTGAAACCAAAAAATTTAAACCAGAGGATATAGTAGTTGTAAATTTATCTGGTAGAGGAGATAAGGACTTACAGAATTATATTGATTATTTTAAACTTTAAGATGAACAGAATCAACAAAAAGCTACAAGAAGACAAAAAGCTACTATCCATATATTTTACGGCAGGATTTCCCCATATCGATGATACAGTAACCATTATTCAAAATCTTGAAAAAAGTGGTGTAGATATGATTGAAATAGGATTACCATTTAGTGATCCTTTAGCCGATGGACCAACTATTCAAGATAGTTCTAAAAAAGCTTTGCAAAATGGAATGACGAGTGAATTGCTCTTTGAGCAACTTAAGGATATTCGCAATACGGTTTCAATCCCCTTAATAATTATGGGATATTTTAACCCAATCCTTCAGTATGGTGTTGAAGCATTTTGTAAAAAATGTAAGGCTATTGGTATTGATGGGTTAATTATTCCAGATTTACCTGTGGATATATATCATTCCGAATACAAATCTACTTTTGAAAATTACGGATTAAAAAACATCTTTTTAATTACACCTCAAACTTCAGATGAACGCATTCACTACATAGATTCTGTTTCTGATGGTTTTATATACATGGTTAGCTCCGCAAGTACAACAGGTGCTAAATCAGGATTTGGAAATATACAAACTGATTATTTTGAGCGTATCTCCACTATGAACTTAAAAAACCCACAAATTGTTGGGTTTGGTATTTCTAATAAAGATACATTTAATCAAGCTACTAAATTTGCAAAAGGAGCGATAATTGGAAGTGCGTTTATAAAACATCTTAAAGAAAACACTATTGAAGATTTAAACAGCTTTATCTTACCCATACTAAATAAACATTAATATTTTTTAACGTTTAACGCTCAGGTTTTAAGAGTGCTTTGTGAGATTAACCGTTCTATATTTCTTAAATTGTAGTAGAATAAAAACAAAGAAATTATGGGAACTATAAAAGATAAAAGAAAATTTAAAAGAACAGAGGAGCAAAGCAATCCGACTAACCCAACAGGAAACGTTAATCAAAAAACCAATGAATTTGATATTGACGAAAAAACAATAAAAGATCAGCAAAAAAAGAAATAAAATTCATTCCCAATCGAGAAAAGTCTAAATTAATTATAATTTAGACTTTTCTTTTTTTATGCCTTTAAACATTGTACTTATAGAACCCGAAATCCCAAACAATACTGGTAATATTGGTCGGTTGGCTCTTGCTACTGCATCTAAATTACATTTAGTAAAACCGTTTGGCTTTGAGATTGACGATAAACGTCTAAAACGTGCCGGCTTAGATTATTGGCAACATTTAGATGTTATTTATTATGAAAACATTGATGACTTCTTTTCAAAGAACAAAAATGCCAAAATGGTCTTTTTGAGCAGTCATGGCTCAAAATCGCATTGGGAAATTAACTATGAAAATGATATGTATTTGGTTTTTGGCAAAGAATCCGTTGGTTTACCAAAAGCATTGATAGAAAAACAGAAAACACAACTCTTTAAAATTCCTTTGTATAGTAAACATATAAGAAGTTTAAATCTTGCTAATGCAGTAAGTATCATTGTTTATGAAGGTTTGAGACAGCTGAAATAATTTAGTCAACTAAGTCTTAAAATTACATTGGGTTTTGTAACTTTTCAACAACTAAATCCAATCGTTTGAAACACTCAAAAACATACAACACACTTTCAGAATATGGCCAGATTGCACTGGGTATCATTTTGGCAAGTATTGGTCTTAAAGCCTTTTTATTACCTAATGGGTTTTTGGATGGAGGTGTTACGGGAATTGCCATTTTAATAAACAATCAATTTGGCATCAATGTATCTTACTCATTGATTTTATTTAGTATTCCGTTTTTAATTCTAGGATACTACACAGTTTCCAAACGTATTGTAATCAAGTCCATAATAAGTATCATTGGTTTGGCCATGATTATTCATTTTGAAAATTTTGGCATAATTACAGATGACAAATTACTCATCTCTATTTTTGGAGGGCTATTTGTAGGTTCTGGTATTGGTATTGCCATTAGAAATGGATCGGTATTAGATGGTTCAGAAATTTTGGGAGTGTATGTTTACGATAAGTTTGGAGTGAGTATTGGCAAGGTTATACTGTTGTTCAACATCATACTATTTAGTGTTACTGCTTTGGTTATTTCTACTGAGATTGCTTTGTACTCAATACTTACCTATATCGTCACAGCCAAGGTAACCGACTTAATCATAGAAGGTTTTGAGGATTTTATTGGTGTTACCATAGTATCTAAAGAATATGATACTATTAGAACTGCAATAATGGAAGAGTTGGGAGCTGGCCTTACAACTTACAAAGGCTCTAGAGGTTATGGTAACAACGGTCACCAAATAGATTTTGATATTATCCACACCATTGTTAACCGTATAGACATTAGAAAAATGCATCGTATTGTAGATGAAATAGACGATACAGCTTTTATCGTAGAGTTTGATGTTAACTCAGTAAAAGGTGGAGTACTTCGTCATTATTTAGATAAAAAGAAGAACAAAAGTCTTCCTAAAATTTAAAAAATCGATCGCTTTTGATTATTTTATGTAAAACAAAAAACATGAAATATCACATCATTATAAATAGCGTAAAATCAGTTGAAGCACTTAAAGATGCTTGGACCAAAAATGATTACATTGCCTTACTTAATAAGTTTGGACTTGAAGACGACCAAAATTCTAGCTTTCAAGAATTACAGGAATTATTATTTCTGGCTATTTCAGATTACGAGCCTAATGAAGCTGCGGCAATAATTTTAGATTATAAACTCTCCGATCATCTCAACGAAAACCAAATCGATCAACTTTCACACGAAATGTTATTAGATAAAATTTCAGAAGAATATCCAGATATTTCTTTGCATCATGAGCTTTTCAATATCAATCAATTGTTATACAAAGCATTTAATGGTACGTTCCCAAATGCAAAAGCAACGATAATTGAGTTTGAAATCTCACCAAACACAGACGTAACTAAAGAAGTGGTTTTAAAGGCGTTTGACAAAACATTGGCAAAAAGCAACGTAATTAAACGATTGTTCAGTGATCAATTGGCAGGAAAAGAAGAATTTACTGAAGCAGATTCTATTATCTGGGAATTGACCTCAACTGGCGAAACATCTTATATTTTAACAACTTCAGAATATTGGATGAGTAGAGATGAATTTAGCGAAGCCGAATTTGATGCAACAGTTATTGAATTTGAAGAGGAAGATGAGGATTAATCTATTGCTTATTTTTCCGCAGATAATCTAAATATAATTTTTCAACCTTTGCTCTCGCCCAAGGTGTACGCCTTAAAAATTTTAAACTAGATTTTACTGAAGGGTCTTGAGTAAAACAGCGAATGTTTATTTGATAACCCATATACTCCCAACCATAATGTGCTTCTAGATCTGTAATAATTTGTTCTAGTTTTACTCCGTGGAGCGGGTTTTTGGGTTGTGTGCTCATTTTATCAAACTGTCAGGTAGAATTTTCAAAACTTCAAAATTAAATATTATCTCGACTACTCGCAAGATGACAAATAAAACAAAGTTTAGTTTCGATTTCTGCTTCTGTTTCGACTTCTGTTTCGATTAGAACTCTTATTTCCTCCCGAATTCCTAGAATTAGAGCTACGGCTTCCTCCTCTACCTTTATTTCTATTTTGTCCTGGTTTAATAGGTTCTGTTGAAGCATTAGGATCTGGTTCAAAACCTTCAACTATTTCTACTTCGATAGATTCTCCTATTAATTTTTCAATGCCTTTTAAATATGTAGTTTCATCTGCACTCACCAAAGATATAGCTTGTCCTTCTGCTCCTGCTCTACCAGTTCTACCAATTCGGTGTACGTAATCTTCCGAGATATTTGGCAATTCAAAGTTAATAACATGGGGCAATAATGGAATATCCAATCCACGCGCTGCAATATCTGTAGCCACTAAAACTCTAATTTTTCCACTCTTAAAACCTGCCAAAGCTTTTGTTCTTGCGCCTTGACTTTTATTGCCGTGAATTGCAGCTGCAGTAATACCTGCACTAGCCATCTTTTTTGTCAGCTTATTTGCTCCGTGTTTAGTTCTTGTAAAAACCAAAACTTGTTGCCAATTACCTTCAGAAATTAGCTTTATAATCAATCCCGTTTTCTTGCCTTTTGCAACACGATATACTTTTTGTTCAATAATCTCAACAGCAGTATTTTCTGGTGTTGCTTCAACCTGTACAGGATTATTTAAAATAGAATAGGCCAGTTTTTTAATGTCTTTAGAAAAGGTTGCAGAAAACATTAAGTTTTGGCGCTTATCTGGCATCAATTTCATGACGCGTTCAATATCTCTCAGAAATCCCATGTCTAACATTCGGTCTGCTTCGTCCAAAACAAACATTTCAACACGTTTTAAGGATAGCAACCCTTGACTTTCTAAATCCAATAACCTACCTGGTGTTGCCACCAAAATATCAACTCCTTGTCTTATTTTTGCAACCTGTGGTTTTTGGTTGACTCCACCAAATATTACAGCACTTCTAATATTTAAATACTCGCTATATTCTTTTACATTTTCAAAAACCTGAGCCGCTAATTCTCGAGTTGGAGTTAATACCAAAGCGCGTATTGGCCTGTATTTATCTTTTGGATTTTCAGATAAGTAGTGAAGCATTGGTAGTGTAAAACCTGCTGTTTTACCTGTACCTGTTTGTGCCGAGGCCAAAACATCATGTCCTTCCAATACTGGAGGAATTGCTTTTGCTTGGATTGGCGACGGTGTTTCGTATCCTTTTTCTAGGATTGCTTTAAGTATAGGCTCAGATAGGCCCAATGATTTGAATGACATATATAAAGTTTATGAAGCAAACTCTATTTATTTAGGTCACTCCTTTTAATTTGGCGCGAAGTTACGGCTATTTATTGCGTTGCTAGACATAAACCGTGTTTATTATTTTTTTGAATCACTTAAAGATTGTTTTAATTTAAAAAAGGGATTTGTGTCCCTATTTTGGTAACCATGAATTGCAGCAAACAGCAATAAAACCGCTGCTCCAGTAAAAGCGGCATACATTACCATTTCATTATTTACTTTATTTGCATTGCCAATACCGACTAATGCCCATGCACCAACCATTGCAAACTCACGCATGTTGCGATTCCAAATTGCAAAAAGATTTATGACTACTGCAATCCCAATCATCAATATGGCCCAAAAGGAATCCGACATTCCAAAACCATTCCAACCGATTTTAACAAAATAACTTGAAACATTTACAATGCCAGCAACAGTTACCCAACCAGAATATATCACAAAAGGCCACCAAAGAAATAAAATTATTGGAAACGGCTCATCGTCTAACTCCATTCGGTTAGCGAAAACTATTTTAAATAATGAAACCAAAAGTAAAAAGATTAACACACACGATAAACCTGTATAATCGTAAACCCATGCAAATACCCAAAGTGAATTGAACACACAGGTTAATACAAACCACCAACCTGTTTTTAATACAAAATCATCATTTTTTACATTTACAAAAAGTCCTCTTCCTTGGTAAACAACAAATCCAAACAATAACAAATAAATAATTCCCCAAATTGAAAAGGCATAACCTGCAGGAGTAAATAACGAATTGTAACTATCTGAAATTTCGCCAATGGTAGTGTCGTTTAATACACCTGTGACTGAAACATAATTAATTATAACAACTATTACGAAAGCGATGCCGTTGGTTATTTGTAGTGTTTTTTTCATTCAGATTTTTGTGTTTTGACTGAAAGTTAAGGAAATCCGATGAAAATTAGTTAGACAAAAAACGTTTTAGTTTTACTTTATTAAGTTTCAATTAATTTCCTTTAGCTTAAATCTATTTCGTATGGTTCCATCCTTTTATTTTAAAGTAAAATGTGTAACGAATCCTTCAGTTAAAACACTTATAAATTAAACAACAGAAATAAGATGAAAAAAATAACCAAAACAAAAGCACTAATTCTAATATCCATTGGAATGCTCGTAATTGCAACCTCTCAAATAAGTTCTCAATTTATAGAATTAAACGATTTAGCTAAAGGCTTATTTATGGGAATTGGAATTGGTCTATTGCTAACCTCTATGATTTTTGGGAATTTTAAAACTGCTCAATAGATTTTTTTAAGAATTTATTACAGTTTTAATTTCCCCCTAAAACGTCTTAAAATGATGCATCCTCAAAAAACTCTCGATACTGCATTACTCTAAAATCAAACGTATTAAAATCTGGGTTTTTAGCTTTTAATTGTTTGTATAATGCCATGCTGCCAACAGCTCTATTTGCTGCTCCCGAAGGTGCAGTTAAGGAAATGGTTTTCATCACTCTCGTCAGCTCTTTTTTAGCATTTTGAGATTCTGAAACACGTTCAGGATAACTGATTACAAATTGATGTACTCTAGGAACATCTTTTGAAATTACTTTCAACCTTAAACCATGTGCTTTTAGGTGCTTTCTAAAAAAATATTCTGGACCATTTTTACTATTGCCTCCAGTAAATAACAATGTATCAATTTTTGGGTATTGTTTTAGGTAGCCCAAAAGGTTTCTAAGTTTTACGTTTTGCATACCTAAATCTGATGCATCAATTTTTTCGCGTTCAGCACTTTCTACCATATCACAAATGCCAATGCCTTTACTTGTTAGGAATGTTATCCGTTGTTTAATAGCTTCTTCTGAGTTATTGTAAATTAAATTTAGATTAAAGATCTTATCTAAAATTGGCCATAGTTGTCCGTCTCTGCTACCATAACAAAAATTAACATCCTCTGGTTTTAAGTCACCAATTGAAAACCTAGGAGGAGGTAATGTGCCCACAATTAATTTTGTAGCATTTTTGGGGAAGAAGGGTTGGTATGGATGTTGGTGCAAAAACATTATAGTGACTTTAGTAACCGCTCAACCTCAGCAATGGTTGCACTATAAATACGTCGGTTGGGTTTTGTCATGTTTTTAGACTCTTCCGATATTTCTTCTAACAAGGATTTTCCCTCATTAATTCTGTGTGTTTCTAAATAGAGCTTGGCGAGTTCTAAACGTTGCGTGTAATTAGAATATGGTCGGTCAATTTGCTTTAATTGATGTTCTGCCTCATCCACTTTTCCCAATTCTTTTAAAGCCATTCCATAACAAAATTGTTGTTTTGACCCTTTGAATTCTGGTTTGTTCAAGATATTTTCAGAATGCTTAACTACGTTTTTGTAATTATGAAGTTGAAAATAGCTCAATATCAATTTCTGCTGTGCATATAAATCGTCTTGAACGGTATCTTCGAGTGATTTTTTGTAATTAGAAATAGCACTTACAAAATTTTTGTTTTCATAGTAAGCGTCAGCCAATTCAATACGATTGGCATACGTATCCGAAAATTGAAGTTGCCGCTCTAAGTCTTTAGTTTTCTTTGTTGGATTAATAACATTTGTAATATCTTTTTGAACTTTTTTAGTATCCGCAGAATTAAACACGTAACGAAACAGATAGATAATTGCTCCTATTAAAGGCACAAAAAGAATGAGAAAAACCCAATAATAAGGGCTTCGGTTTTTGTAAATATGATAAAAACAAAAAATCTGAAGGGCAATAATGAAATAGTAGTAAAACATGAAGGCTTATTAGTGGCTATAGTATATTAACTATCTTGTAAAAACCAATTCTTTTTCTGAGGACAATGCTTCGCTAAAACCATAATTTTCAAGATTAAAGCTTTTAATATCATCCAAAGTTTTGGCATTGTTATCAATTATATATCTCGCCATTAAACCTCTGGCTACTTTGGCATAAATTGCTATGGTTTTATATTTTCCGTTTTTGTGTTCTTTAAAATTTACATCAATAACGGGTACTTTTAAGGATTTTGTGTCTATTGCCTTAAAGTATTCGTTACTGGCAAGATTTAGAAATATTTCATCAACCTCTAACTCTTCATTTAGAGCTTTAGTGATTTTTTTCTTCCAAAACTCATATAAATTTTTATTCTTCCCTACAGGCATTCTGGTTCCCATTTCTAATCTATAAGGCTGCATGAGGTCTAATGGCTTTAAAATACCATATAAACCAGATATAATACGGATTGTATCTTGTACCTTCTCTAATTTTTTGGTGTCAATCGTATAAGCATCGAGACCTCTATAAACATCTCCATTAAATGCATAAAGTGCTTGCCTAGCGTTATCTTTTGTAAAAGGTAATTTCCAATCTTGGTTACGCTCATAATTAAGCTCTGCCAAATTATCAGAAATATTCATCAGTTTAGACAGCTTTTTTGGAGATTTCTTCTGCAGTAACTTATTTAAGCGCTCTGCTTCTTTTAAAAAATAGCTTTCGGTAGTTTTAGTTGTTGGTAGTTTACTTTCAAAATCCAGTGATTTTGCAGGAGACAAAACAAGTTTCATAGTTCTATTTTTGTTTGAATATCAAAGTTACGAACTAATGGTAAACTTCTAAATTGGATTTAACAAATTATACCAATATTACTATTCAGTTTCTTGATGCTTGGCATAGCCTCTCCATTTTTCAATACATTGTTGCATATCTTCTGGGATATCCGTAGAAAAACGTAGAAACTCTCCCGTAGTTGGGTGTTCAAAACCTAAGGTTTTGGCATGTAAAGCTTGTCTTGGTAATATTTTAAAACAATTTTCCACAAATTGTTTGTACTTGGTAAATGTTGTTCCTTTTAAAATTTTTTCACCACCATAACGTTCGTCATTAAAAAGCGTATGCCCAATATGCTTCATGTGAACACGGATTTGGTGTGTTCTTCCCGTTTCTAGTTTACAACTTACTAGAGTTACGTAACCTAAACGTTCTAAAACTTTAAAATGTGTTACAGCGAGTTTACCCTTATAAGCTTCATCATCTTGATAAACTGTGTTTTGTAATCGGTTTTTGGGATGTCTACCTATGTTCCCTTCAACTGTACCTTCATCTTCTTCAATATTTCCCCATACTAATGCTACATACTCACGCTCGCTGGTTTTTTCGGCAAACTGGTTTGAAAGATGTGCCATAGCGTGTTCGGTTTTAGCTACCACAAGTAACCCACTAGTATCTTTATCTATACGGTGAACCAATCCAGGACGATTACTGGAGTTGTTTGGCAAGTTTTCAAAATGAAAAATTAAACCATTTATTAATGTTCCGGAATAGTTGCCGTGACCAGGATGCACTACCATTCCGGCAGATTTATTTACCACCAATAAGTCGTTATCTTCATAGACAATATCTATAGGGATATCTTCTGCTACCAACAAGTTTTCGTGAGGCGGATGCTCAAACTTTACAGTAATAACATCGTGAGGTTTTACTTTGTAGTTAGATTTTACAGCAACATCGTTGACAAATACGCTACCTTCTTTTGCTGCTGCTTGAATTTTGTTTCGAGTAGCATTTTCAACAAAATTCATTAAATATTTATCAATACGAAGTGGTTGCTGTCCTTTTTCTACTTTAAAATTATAGTGTTCGTAAAGCTCGTCTTCTTGGCTTTCGTTGTCAAAACTATTGGTCATAAAATTATAAGTTTCCATTACCAACTACCAAATCAATCTCAGAAGTTAATGGCAGTTTTGTACCTGGTTGCAATTTTTTTCCGTCAAAGGACATGGACATCACTCCTTCACCAATGGCATCTACATAAGTTATGTTACCAATTTTAAACTCAAGAGCTTCTAAAGTAGGTTTTGCCTGCCTTAACGTTCGTTTTAAAATATTTGGCACTTCAACTTTTCTGTAGCCAGATGGGTTGAGAATTAAATATATTTTCCGATCTTCCTTTACTTCAGATCCTGCTTTGGGATTTTGCTCTATTACCGAATATTTTGGATAGTTGGGATTGTAGTTAGCAGAATCTTGTATTTCCATCACTAAATCATTGTCATTAAGCTCTATATCTGCAGTCTTAAGAGATTTACCTTTTAAATCTGGCACTACCCTAAAATCTCCGTGGTTTGTAGTGGCATCTAACCATTTTAAAGCAAGAAAACCCAACACTAAAACCGCAACAATTGCAATAGCCAATTGTTTTAAAAACACCTTGCTTGAAATAAACTTAACAAAACTCATAATCTGTAATAATAATTAGCAAATCTAATCAATTATAAAATGGTATAAAACAGTAACGCTTCAGAAATAGTATAAGTACATAAAATTTGAATTGATTTGAAAATTTTGAACAAATAAATAATACATTTACATCACAGTATTTTTGAATTTAAAGATGAAAAAAAACATTGCAATACTAATGGGAGGCTATTCTAGCGAGTATAAAATTTCGCTAAAGAGTGGCAACATGGTCTATGAAACCTTAGATTCTGAAAAATATAATGCTTACCCTATTCATGTTTTTAAAGATAAATGGATTTTTGTAAATAATCTTAACGAAGAATTCCCTATTGACAAGAATGATTTTTCTGTTTTAGTGAATGAAACCAGAATCACCTTTGACTGTGTTTTTAATGCCATCCATGGTTCACCTGGCGAAGATGGTTTTATTCAAGGCTATTTTGAATTGTTGGGCATACCACATACCAGCTGTTCCATGTATCAAGCTGCTTTGACTTTTAATAAGCGTGATTTGTTGGCCACCCTAAAACCTTACGGCATAAAAACAGCCGAGAGTTTTTATTTAAACCTTGGTGATTCCATTGATGAAAACGCTATTGTAAAGGCTGTTGGCCTACCTTGTTTTGTAAAGGCTAATAAGGCTGGCAGTAGTTTTGGAATTTCAAAAGTTTATAAAAAAGAAGACTTAAAAGCCGCTATTGAAAAATCTTTTAAAGAAGATGATGAAATAATAATTGAACAATTTTTAGATGGAGTTGAAGTCTCTGTGGGAGTTATTTCATTTAAAGGCGAGACAAAAGTATTGCCGCTGACCGAAATTGTTTCTGAAAACGACTACTTTGATTACGAAGCAAAATATCTAGGCAAATCACAAGAAATTACACCTGCACGCATATCTGATGATTATGCCGAAAAAACCAGAGCCATAGCTGAAAAAATATATAAAACCCTAAAGCTTACAGGATTTTCCAGAAGCGAATTCATCTTTAAAAATGATGAACCGCATTTACTTGAAGTGAACACTGTACCTGGACTGACAAAGGAAAGTATTTTGCCACAACAAGCTGCTGCTGCTGGTATTTCTCTTAAAGAATTGTTTGGTAATGCTATTGAGGAGGCTTTAACACCTACCAAATAGATTATGTATCTTTGTTTGGAGACTAATTTGAATTTAGCAGAATAGAACCTGTAATAATAAATTTTCAATGAAACGCGCACTTTTTCCAGGATCATTTGACCCAATTACTAATGGACACTACGACATCATTAAACGTGGTGTAAAACTATTTGACGAAGTCGTTGTTGCTATTGGTGTCAATGCCGACAAGAACTATATGTTTTCTCTTGAAGAGCGTAAAACGTTTATTGAAAATGCATTTAAAAATCAGTCAAAAGTTAAAGTGGTTACTTATGAAGGTTTAACAGTTAACTTTTGTGAAAGCATTGATGCCAAATTTATACTTAGAGGTTTAAGAAATCCCGCAGATTTTGAATTTGAAAAAGCCATAGCACATACCAACCTGTCTCTTATACACATCTGACGCTGCCGACG
>CAJXVG010000051.1 GCA_913061495.1 uncultured Winogradskyella sp. | reverse complement strand
GATCTACACGTAAGGAGTCGTCGGCAGCGTCAGATGTGTATAAGAGACAGGTTAGAAGGCCAGTGAGTGTAAATATAAATTGTCCCAAAAGCTTTAAGCTAGTACTCTTTAAACCATAAGTAATTGCATATCCTGTAATACAGATAAAACCTGCTACATTGGGATTTAGATAAAACCCTGAATAGCGCCCAAAATGACTAGGGAAAAAGAGAGCCTCAACAGCAATACCCAATACTCCAATTAAAAGGAAAAAATAGAACTCAATAACGGTAATATGTTTAGTTAACTCATAGCCACATATTAAAAAAACAAAATACTTTATAACCTCCAAAATAAAAGGAGCAGTAGGCCCAACATATTGTAAACTGGAAATAAAAAAATAAGTGAGAGAAATTATAATAAGCCACCAGTTTAGAGCAGTTTTTTTTTCTAAAAAATAATAAAGTGCTAATAGCATTATGGTCAAGTAACTCAAAAGGCTACCCATTGCACTACCATAAATGGATAGTGCTATTGATGGCAAATTTAATATAACTAACGCAAATGCTATATATTTCAATATTTTCATATTTTTTTGCGCTTTTTATATTTAATTAATAAGATTTGACCTAAACATAAAATCATTTGATATGGTTAAGGATTAAAGACTCCCATTTGGTTGTTACTATTTTACTCATATAGTTCTCAGTTGTTTTTCTAGCTTCTATTGAGAATTGTGTTTTTAGGTTTTCGTCATTTATTAATTGTGACATTTTAAGTATTAATGCTTCTTGATCATTAACTGGCACTAAAAAACCATTTTTTCCATTAGTAATCAAGTCCGAAGGACCATAGTTGCAATCTGTAGAAATACAAGGTAAGCCAAAGTGCATGGCTTCAAGAAGAACATTAGGAAAACCTTCTGCCTTTGAGGTAAATACAAAAAGTGAAGATTTATTATAAAATTTACCCACATCCTTTATTCCTGATAATATTTCCACTTCATGAGATAGACTACTTTTGTTAATAAGTGTAATTAATTTTTTTTTATTGGGGCCATCACCAATCAATAAAAGTTTCCACTCCTTTAAATTCAATTTTTGGAACGCTTTTATTATTTTATCTTGTCTTTTGTCATCATTCAACCTACCCACTGATAAAATTATCTTTTCACGAGGAGTACTACTGTTTCTGCTTTCAGATAATTTAGGGGATATAGGGTTAGGTAAGATTGTTATTTTCTCAGGTTTAACGATAGTCTCATAAATAATTTTAACTTTTTTTGTTTGCACTACTAAATGATTAGCCATGGGATAAACAAACTTTCTTAAAATTACCCACAACTTCGGAATTGATTTTTTTAAAGGATCATTTCGCTCGCTAATTAAGCAAGGGATACGGTTTAATTTTGCTGCAATAGTAGTAAGGACATTCGCAGATGTTATAAAACCAATTAAGAGATCAATTCGTTGATCTTTTACTATTTTAGATAGCTTTTTAGTTAGAGCGTAATTAAGTTTTAAAGAACCGATTAAAGATTTTGGTTTATCAATTTTATTAAAGCAAGAGACTACTTCTATTCTGCTATCCAAAGGATAAAAAGGATCAGATTTAACAAAGGTTATTATAGTAACTTCAAATTTTTCAATTAACTCATTGCTAAGTACTGATATTACTCGTTCTGCACCACCAGGTGTCAAGGCTCCAATAACAAAGGCAATTTTCTTTTTTTTTTGTTTCAAAACTTTAATTGAATTAATTATTATCGGCTATAATATAATCAATACTTTAATACATAAATCCTGAGCTGAAGCTATATTTTTCAGGCTCTTTTCTATTGATATTATATTCTTTTTACAGATAAATTCAAGAATTTCTTATTTTCATTTTCCAATTGAAGAGTATTCAAAACCTATATTTGACATTTCTTTTGGGTCTAATATATTCCTACCATCAAAAATAAAAGCAGGTTTTTTCATAACTGAATAAATCTTTTCCCAGTCATAAGTTTTAAACTCATCCCATTCCGTCATAATAGCTATAGCATGTGCACCTTTTACAGCTTCATAAGGATCATCAAAGGTTTCAACCAATTCATTGTTTTCTTCTTCAGATCTTGTATTTAAATAGTTTAAATCCGCTTGCATCTTAGCTCCGTTAACTTTAGGATCGTAAACTGCAATATTTGCCTGCTCATTTAATAAGTGATCTGCAACATATATAGCGGCAGACTCTCTAGTGTCATTAGTGTCTTTTTTAAATGCCCAACCTAGCATAGCTATTTTTTTTCCGGAAACGGTATTGTACAATGTACTGATTAAGTGGTCTGAAAAACGTCTTTTTTGGTGGTCATTTAAAATAATGACTTGCTCCCAATAATCTGCTACAGCATTTAAATTATAGCTTCTAGCAATGTAAACTAAATTTAAAATATCCTTTTGAAAACAAGAACCTCCAAAACCGATAGATGCATTTAAAAATTTAGGACCAATACGAGAGTCCATACCAATAGCTTTTGCTACCTCGTTTACATTGGCTTCTGTGTGCTCACATAATTCTGAAATAGCATTAATAGATGAAATACGTTGTGCTAAAAAGGCATTAGCCGTTAATTTAGAAAGTTCTGAAGACCAGACATTTGTTCTCAATATTCTGTCTTGAGACACCCAACTCCCGTAAACATTGGCTAAACTTTCAATAGCTTCTTCAGACTCGCCTCCAATTAAAACTCTATCTGGATTTAATAAATCTTGAATGGCAGTTCCTTCTGCCAAAAATTCTGGATTAGAAAGGATATGAAAGTTAACATCGCTTCCTGTATTATGCAATATACTTTTTATTGCTTGTGCGGTTCTAACAGGTAAAGTAGATTTTTCTACAACAATTTTATCTGAAGTTGCAACCTTAGCAATATTACGAGCACAAAGTTCAACATACTTTAAATCTGCAGCCATTCCTTTTCCTTTGCCGTAGGTTTTGGTTGGAGTGTTGACGGAAATGAAAATCATTTCAGACTCATCGATGGCTTTATCTATTTCAGTTGAGAAAAATAAGTTTTTTCCTCTGGTTTCTTCAACAATTTCTGCTAAACCTGGTTCGTATATTGGTAATTTTGAGACATCTGCATCATTCCATGCCGCAATACGTTCTTCATTAATATCTACGATGGTAACTTGTATATTAGGATTTTTCTTTGCTATGACTGCCATGGTAGGACCGCCAACATAGCCTGCACCAATACAACAAATTTTATTAATTTTCATAATCTATAGGTTTTTCAAAGGTTGAATTTAGAGTTTTTTTATGTATTGTTATCATTTATGGTAAAAACCAATAACAAAACACAGTGAAAACAAATGTATTTACACAGAGTTTTGTGACATGGTTTATGCCAAATTTTTTCAGATTAAGTATAAATAAGATATATGACTTTGTAGGTTTATAAGACATTTTGATTTGGGTTAATTTATAAACACGAGCAAAAGTGTAGGAAATATTTCATTTTTTATAAATTATTATATTAACTACGTGATTATTACGACAAACGTCACCAAAAAATCAAATTAAATTGGTTTTACATAATAGATTTTCAAAAGCGTGGCTATAGTGTCACAGTTTTTAACAGATAATTCCAGTGCTTTTTCCTTATAACTATTTTCTATTAGGTAAATATTGCAAGAATCTTTACTCGTGTCACTTTTAGAGAAATCTACATTACCATATTTAACTAAGTTAATTATGGTCGTAGAATCCAATTTATTCATTTTAATAAATTCTGAAGAGTTATTAGAATAAACCATAGGTTTTGAAGAAATATTCTTAACAGTCCTGGCATTGGGACCGTAATCACATGAAGCGTCTTTTCCGTTTAAAAAAAACATAAGGATAATGAGCCCAATTCCAAAACCTCCTAGGTAATAACCTAAGCGCTGCGTAAATTTCATAAAAGTAGTTTTCTGTTAGTTCGAATGTAGTCGAGAACTTATTTTTAAAAGATTAAAAGGTTGGCATCACTATAATCCAAACCAAACCATTCGGCAACAGATTTATTAGTTAAAATACCGTGGTAAAAATACAATCCATTTTTTAAACCTCTATCAAATCTTAGCGCATTTTCCAATCCACCATATTCACCGATTTCCAATAAGTAAGGAGTAAAGATATTACTGATTGTTACTGAGGCTGTTCTAGAATATCTAGCCGGAATGTTAGGCACACAGTAATGGATAACTCCATTTCGGGCAAAAGTAGGATGATCGTGCGTGGTAACTTCACTGGTTTCAAAGCAACCTCCCATATCAATACTGACATCTATCACTACAGAACCAGCCTTCATGTGATCTACCATACTTTCCGTAACTACTATTGGTGATCTATTTATTCCCCTAACTGAACCAATGGCTACATCGCAGCGTTTAAGCGCCTTTAAGAGATTTTTTGGTTGCATGGTAGAAGTGTAAACTGTTCTACCTATATTATTTTGAAGACATCTTAACTTTGTGATAGAACTATCAAAAACTTTTACATTAGCTCCCAAGCCAATAGCCGAACGTGCAGCAAACTCACCAACTGTGCCTGCACCCAATATTACAACTTCAGTTGGCGGTACACCGTTTATATTTCCCATCATTAAACCATTTCCACCATTAACGTTTGAAAGTAACTCTGACGCAATAAGTATAGAAGCTGTGCCAGCAATTTCACTTAAGGAACGTACAGCAGGATAAGCTCCGTCTTCATCCTTTATATATTCAAAGGCCAATGCTGTAATTCGTTTTTTTGCTAAAGCTTCAAAATAAGATTTCTCTTGTGTTTTAATCTGTAATGCAGAAATTAAAATGGTCTGTGGGTTAATGAGGTCAATCTCATCAAGGGAAGGTGGTTCTACTTTTAATATAATAGGGCAGGAATACACTTTTGCTGTATCTCTAGTAACTTCAGCACCTGCCTCACTATAATCTTTATCTTTAAATTTAGCTCCTTCACCTGCACCAGACTCAAAAAGCACCCGATGCCCATTTGCGGTTAAAGCTGAAACAGCATCAGGAGTTAAGCAAATCCGCTTTTCTTGAAAATGTGTTTCTTTGGGTATGCCAATAAAAAGTTCCCCTTTACGTTTAAGGATTTCTAAGGTTTCTTCCTGTGGTAAGAGTTGTGCCTTTGTAAAAGGCGAAAGTGATTGGTTCATTGAAGCTAGTTGATAAATCTAACTCAAATTACGAATAAATTTTTGAATGAAAATTAATTGGGTCTAAAAATACTGTTTAATCTTACTCCAAAAAGATTTGGGCTTAAGCATAAACTCTTCTTCAAGTTCTTCCATGGTTTTACCTGCATCATTAATTTTGTTAAACATTTTTGCTCTTATCAGATATATTGAAGGGAAGACAATTGCCATAAAAGGTAATAACCATATAATATGAAGTTCATCCATATAGACAATGTCATCATTAAGTGCGCTAAGGCATTGAAAAGAAAACATAGCTATAGGAATTATTAAAACATGATACCACCAGTGGCGACAAGTAAAAAACCATATAAATGACAATAATAACGGTATGATTTTCATCATTAACACCCATATACCTACGTTGGCACTGCCATATAGATTGCTATTGTATGTGCCAAGAAAAGTATCCCATGTTGGAGTATCTGGCACATATTCATAAACGTAAAATAAAAAAGGAGTACCAGCAATTATAGATGCAATGATACTCCCAGCTAAAATCTTACGATTATAGTACTTTTTATCCGTGTGTAGGGATTTTAAGTTTTCTTTTGTCAACTTGGTTTGTAGTCTGTCCATCTAAGTCAATAATGTTAGTTGCTTGTGCAGTAAATAACACACCTCCAAAGATTGCAATTGCAAGTACTAATTTTTTAGTTTTCATAATTTAAGGGATTTTAATTAATTAATTTGATTCAAACTTAGTACGTATTTAGCGTCTATGAAAATCAATAAATGTTAAAATCCGAAAAAAAACGGCCTATCAATTACGGTTTTTCCGCAATTGAGGTACTTCTTTGGAATTATATTGTCGAAATTCGGTTCAAAATTTCGATACTGTCATAGTTTTATATTCGGTTAAGTTATTAGTGTTTACAGTTAATTTGAGGGATCTTTTACTTTTTCCTGTATCAGTAATTGATATTGTCTGGAAATTTTCAGGTAATAAGGATTCAATACGGTCGGCCCATTCGATGAATAACCAATTATTACTGTTTAAGTACTCTTCTATACCAAAATTATAAGCTTCATCAATAGATTCAATTCTGTAAAAATCGAAATGATAGACCTTGTCATTTGGTAATTCATATTCATTTACAATAGAAAATGTTGGGCTGGTAGCAACATCATCACTTTGCATTGCTCTCAACAAGGCATTTATTAATGTTGTTTTACCAGCTCCCATAGTACCGTTAAATAAGATGGTTTTCACTTCCAAATGCTTTAAAATTTCTAAAGCAATTGCATCTATATCTTTTAAATGATATGAAAATGATAGGGTTTGCACTATGGGTTAATTAATTTAAGCCACAATAGTAAGTAAAAAAAATTAAAATACCTAACAAAAAGTGTATTTCGTCGGATTTTTATGCTTTTTAAGGATTTACTTTGGATCGAAAACCGCAAACGGAATAATCATTTCTTCTAGAGAAACACCTCCATGCTGGTAAGTATTACGGTAGTAGCTAACATAATGATTGAAATTATTTGGGTAAGCTAAAAACAAATCCCCTTTTGCAAAAATGAAAGAACTGCTCATGGTCAAAGCAGGTAAATGAACCGATTTGGGGTTTTTTACAGCTAATACATCCTTGTCTTGATAGGTTAAACTCCTACCTGTTTTATAGCGTAGATTTAAACTTGTGTCTCTATCTCCAATAACTTTTGATGGTGCTTTTACATTTATGGTTCCATGATCTGTCGTTAATATTAATTTAAAACCTAATTGCTGTGACAATTGTATCATTTCTAAAAGTGGAGAGTTTTTAAACCAACTTACCGTTAACGAGCGATAAGCTTTATCATTAGAAGCTAATTCTTTTACCACATCCATTTCCGTTTTAGAGTGGGAAAGCATATCAACAAAGTTATAAACCACAACATTGAGGTCGTTATCTTTTAAGGATTTAAAGTTGTCAACCAATTTTTTACCAGCTTTCATATTGGTAATTTTATGGTACTCATATTTTATATGATTTAACCCAAGACGTTTCAACTGTTCTCTTAAAAAATCATCTTCGTGCATATTTTTTCCACCTTCGTCTGTATCATTTTTCCAGTATTGAGGGAAAAGCTGTTCCATGTCAGACGGCATTAACCCAGAGAAAATAGCGTTACGTGCATATTGTGTTGCCGTTGGAAGAATACTGAAAAATGATAGCTCGGAAGATTTTTTATAATAATTATTTACAATAGGTTCAAAGGCTTTCCATTGGTCGTATCTTAAATTATCGATTACTACTAACAACGTAGGTTGTTTGTCACTTAACTCTGGTACAACTTTTTCTTTGAAAAGTGTATGGGACATTATAGGGGAATCTGAATTTTGTTGAAACCAATCCTCATAGTTCTTCTCAATAAATTTACCAAATTGCATATTGGCTTCTGTTTTTTGAGATTCCAGAATATCTGTCATTCCAACATCTTCAATATTCTCTAGCTGCAATTCCCAATAAATCAGTTTTTGATAGAGATCTACCCATTCTTCATAAGAGTTTACCATAGACAAGTCCATAGCTATTTTTCTAAATTCCTGTTGGTAATTGGATGTGGTTTTTTCAGAAATCAATCGAGAATGGTCCAAGTTTTTCTTTACACTTAATAGAATTTGGTTTGGATTTACTGGTTTAATCAGATAATCAGCAATTTTACTGCCAATGGCTTCCTCCATAATATACTCTTCTTCACTTTTGGTAATCATCACAACAGGTAAGTTAGCACGTCGTTCTTTTATTTCGTTTAATGTTTCTAAACCGGTAAGTCCAGGCATGTTTTCATCAAGAAATACAATATCAAAATTAGTATCGTCAATAACTTCTAATGCTTCTGTACCGCTTTGGCAAGTTGTGACTTTATAGTTTTTTTGTTCTAAAAAGAGAATATGTGGTTTTAATAAATCAATTTCATCGTCAACCCAGAGAATATTTATCATGTTCGTGTATATTTGTTTTCTAAATGAATTTTAGCTTTTGTATAATAATAAACTTAAAATATTTAACGATCCAATTTACGGATTTATTACCATTCCTAATCCGCTGATTTTTGATTTAATTCAGCATAAACACTTTCAGAGACTTCGTAGAATTAGTCAAATGGGATTGTCTTATTTGGTTTATCCTGGCGCACACCATACAAGATTTCATCACGCTCTTGGTTGTATGCATTTAATGCAAAAATCCATTAATGTACTTCGTTTTAAGGGAGTTACGATTTCAAAAGAAGAGGAAAATGGATTGTTAATTGCCATTTTATTGCACGATATTGGCCATGGACCATTTTCTCATGCCATGGAACATAGTATTGTAAATGACATTTCTCATGAGGAAATTTCACTCAAATTTATGGAAGAACTCAATGCTGAGTTTAACGGAAGTTTAACTTTAGCAATTTCTATTTTTAAAGGTGATTATCCGCGTAGGTTTATGTGTCAATTAATTTCTAGTCAATTAGACATGGACAGAACCGACTACCTCAAACGTGATAGCTTTTACACAGGTGTTGCTGAAGGTAATATTAATAGCGAACGTTTAATTACAATGTTAAACGTTGTTAATGATGAATTGGTAGTTGAAGAAAAAGGAATTTATAGCGTTGAAAAATTCTTGGTAGCCAGACGATTTATGTATTGGCAAGTTTATTTGCACAAAACAGGAGTGGTTGCAGAGCAGCTTTTAGCCCGAATCTTAAAAAGAGCTAAGGAGCTTATGGAGTCTGGTATTGTATTGGAATGCAGTAAGCCTCTTTCTTATTTTTTGAAAACTGAAATTAATAAAGAAAGTTTTAATGCTGAAACACTTTCAATTTTTGCCAAATTAGATGATTACGATATTGTCTCAGCCATGAAAACTTGGCAATACCATACAGATTTTGTGCTCAGAAATTTATGCGATATGATTATCAATAGAGATTTGTTGAAAATTAAAGTAAAGAAAAAACCAATAAATCAATCAAGTTTAGTAGAGCATTCCAAAGCTTTGATTTCTAAATATAATATTACCGAAAAAGAAGCAAATTACTTTGTGTTTAGTGGAGAAATAACCAACCAAGCCTATCAAGAAAAACGACAAAACATTAATATCCTTTTTAAAACAGGTAAAATCAAGGATATTGTTAAGGCATCTGACCAATTTAACCTAAAAGCGTTGAGTAAACCCGTTACTAAATATTATATGTGCTATCCTAAAAAGAAAATGTGATACATTTTTTCTATTTTTGCGGAAACCAACCTATACTTTAAACTCAATTAATTGAAATTCACAGCAGAACAAATAGCAGGTATTTTAGAAGGCACTGTTGTTGGCGATCCTAATATTGAAGTTTCCCAACTCGCAAAAATTGAAGAGGGCACAAAAGGCTCGTTAACATTTTTGGCTAATCCTAAATACAAATCGTATATATATAAAACTGAAGCTTCTATTACTATAGTAAATTCAGATTTTAATCCAGAAGAAGCAATTAGTACAACCTTAATTAAGGTAGATGATGCCTATTCTGCGTTTACAAAACTACTAGAGTACTACAACCAAATAAAGATGAATAAATCTGGAATTGAGCAACCTAGCTTCATTTCAGACTCTGCAGAACTTGGTGACAATGTCTATGTTGGTGCATTTACTTATATAGGAGATAACGTAAAAATTGGTGATAACGTAAAAATTTTCCCCAACTCCTATGTTGGAGACAATGTTAATATAGGAGATAATTCAATTGTTTTTTCAGGTGCTAAAATATATTCAGAATGTATTGTTGGCTCAGATTGCGTTATTAATTCTGGTGCCATAATTGGTGCAGATGGGTTTGGTTTTGCTCCTAATGAAAAAGGAGAGTATTCAAAAGTACCTCAAATTGGTAATGTAATATTAGAAGACAATGTAGATATAGGTGCTGGCACTACTATAGATAGAGCAACATTAGGATCTACCATAGTACGCTCAGGTGTAAAATTAGATAATCAGATACAAATAGCTCATAACGTTGAGATAGGTAAAAACACGGTAATTGCAGCACAAACAGGAGTTGCAGGTTCAACAAAAATTGGCGAAGGTTGTGTTATTGGTGGGCAAGTTGGCATTGCAGGCCACTTAACCATTGGAAACAATGTAAAAGTACAGGCACAATCTGGTATAGGTAGAAATGTAAAGGATGACGAGATTTTGCAAGGTTCCCCTTCCTTTGGATATTCTGATTGGAATAAATCTTACGTATATTTTAAAAACTTACCAAAAATTGTTAAAAGTATAAACGAATTAGAAAAAAAAGTAGATGGCAATAATTAAAACAGAAGTAAAACAAAAGACCATTGAAAAAGAAGTTACGCTTGAAGGTGTTGGTCTTCATACAGGTACTGATGTAAAGTTGGTATTTAAGCCTGGTGCTGAAAACTCAGGCTTTATTTTTGAACGTGTAGATTTAGAAGGCAGTCCAAAGATAGAAGCAGATGCAAATTATGTTACCAATACACAACGTGGTACTTGTTTAGAGAAAAATGGAGTCACCATTCAAACTTGTGAGCATGTTTTAGCTGCCTTGGTTGGTCAGGATATTGATAATGCTATTATTGAATTAGACGCTTCTGAGCCACCTATTATGGATGGCTCGTCTAAGTTTTTTGTTGAAGCTTTGGAAAAAGCAGGTACAGTTGAGCAAGAAGCTATGCGAGAAGCCTATGAAGTTACAGAAGTCGTCTCATATTCAGATGAAGAATCTGGCAGTGAAATTATCTTAATGCCTTCAAACACTTACCAAGTAACTACTATGGTAGATTTTGGGACCAAAGTTTTAGGCACGCAGAATGCAACACTTAACTCTGTTTCAGATTTTAAAACGGAAATTGCAGATGCCAGAACATTCAGTTTTTTACATGAAATAGAAATGCTTTTAGAACACGGATTGATTAAAGGAGGTGATCTAAATAATGCCATTGTATATGTTGATAAGGAACTTTCTCCTGAAACAATGGAAAAACTTAGAGTGGCATTTAATAAAGACAACATAGCAGTAAAGCCAAATGGCATTCTGGATAATTTAACATTGCATTACCCTAATGAAGCTGCTCGTCATAAATTATTAGATGTTGTTGGTGATTTAGCACTAATTGGCACACGCTTAAAAGGAAAAGTGATCGCCAATAAACCAGGACATTTTATAAACACACAGTTTGCAAAGAAAATGTCTAAACTTATAAAAAACGAAAGACGAAACAATGTACCCAATGTAGATTTAAATGCAACACCTTTAATGGATGTAAATCAAATAATGGATATGTTGCCTCACAGACAGCCGTTTTTGTTGCTTGATAAAGTTTATGAATTATCAGACAGCCATGTCATAGGTATGAAGAATGTCACTATGAATGAAGAATTCTTTAAAGGACATTTTCCTGGAGCACCAGTAATGCCAGGTGTTTTAATTATTGAGGCGATGGCACAAACAGGAGGGATTTTGGTGTTGAGCACAGTACCTGATCCAGAAAATTACTTAACATTCTTTATGAAAATGGATAATGTAAAATTCAAGCAAAAAGTAGTTCCTGGAGATACATTAATCTTTAAATGCTCATTAATAACACCTATTAGACGCGGCATTTGCCATATGCAAGGCTACGCATATTCAAACGGAAAACTATGTGCAGAAGCCGAACTAATGGCACAAATTTCAAAAGTAAAATAGAATGAACCAACCTTTAGCATACGTACATCCAGGAGCAAAAATTGCCAAGAATGTCGTTATAGAACCATTTACCACAATCCACAACAATGTAAAAATTGGTGAAGGGACATGGATAGGCAGCAATGTCACCATTATGGAAGGTGCACGAATAGGAAAGAACTGTAATATATTTCCTGGTTCTGTGATTTCAGCCGTTCCTCAAGACTTAAAATACAATGACGAAGATACCACTGTTGAAATTGGTGATAATGTTACTATTAGAGAATGCGTAACTATAAATCGTGGTACAACAGATAAAATGAAAACAGTAATTGGCAACAACTGTCTAATAATGGCATACTGCCATATTGCACATGATTGTATAGTGGGAGACAACTGTATTTTTTCTAACAATAGCACACTTGCAGGACACATAAGCGTTGGTGACTATGTAGTATTGGCCGGAATGACAGCAGTACACCAGTTCTGTTCTATCGGAAACCATGCTTTTGTAACAGGCGGTTCATTAGTAAGAAAAGATGTGCCTCCTTACGTAAAGGCTGCTCGTGAACCTTTATCTTATGTGGGTATTAATTCCGTTGGACTAAGACGTCGCGGTTTTAGCACTGATAAGATTAGGGAAATACAAGATATATATAGAATATTATATCAAAAAAATTATAACAATACTCAAGCTTCAGATTTAATTGAAGCAGAAATGGAAGCAACACCAGAGCGTGATGAAATTCTTCAATTTATAAAGAACTCACATCGTGGTATTATGAAAGGGTATTTCAAATCTAATTGATTTTCAAGGGAAAAATTAAGAAGTATTTAGGGCTAAGCTTAAAGAAATTTTAAATTTTAAAGAAAAGCTTTAGCGTTTCAAATAAAAAAATAAACTAGAAATAATAAACAAGAAATGGCAAGTACATCAGATATAAGAAACGGATTGTGTATAAAATACAATAATGATATTTATAAAATCATAGAATTCCTTCATGTAAAACCAGGCAAAGGACCCGCTTTTGTAAGAACAAAACTAAAAAGCGTTACCACTGGGAAAGTTTTAGACAATACTTTTTCTGCAGGACACAAAATTGAGGATGTCAGAGTGGAAACACATAAATTTCAATATTTATATAATGATGGTGAATTTTATCATTTTATGAATGAAGCAGATTATACTCAAATACGATTGTTAGAAGCAGCTTTAGATCGTCCAGACCTTTTAAAAGAAGGCGAGATAGTTACAATTCAAATAAATACTGAGGATAATATGCCATTATCTGTGGATTTGCCAGCCTACGTAATTCTAGAAATTACACATGCAGAACCAGGTGTTAAGGGAAATACGGCAACTAATGCCACAAAACCAGCAACAGTTGAAACTGGAGCAGAAGTCAATGTACCTTTGTTCATTAATGAAGGAGATAAAATTAAGGTTGAAACTGAAAAGGGAACTTACAAAGAGCGTGTAAAAGAGTAGTTTTAATGAAGAAACTCGGTATAGTACTTTTCTTTATGATTTCCCTGACCAGTTGCTTAGAAATAATGGACGAAGCAGCAAAGGCTGTTAGTAAATCTACTGATCGAGCTTCTGAGTCCACATCTGTAAGTAATTATCAAACTATTTCTGTTGACAGCCTTTACCGATTAGACGTTCCAAAATACATGAAAGAAATGGGCAGCCTGCACCCACAAGCATCTTTACAATACGCTAATATTTATAAAGAAGCATATACTATTGTTCTTCATGAAAATAAATATGATTTTGTTGAAATATTCAAAGAATTAGAAGAATACGACTCTAGACTTTCTATCATTGAAAATTATGTCATCGTTCAGAAAAAAATGTTCAATAAAAATTTAGAAGCACTCAAAATACAGGATTATGGGTTGATAAAAATCAATGGTTATCCTGCAAGACAAGTCAAAATGTTAGGTGTTGGAGATGGTATAAAAGTGCAATATGTTGTTGCTTTTATTGAAGGTTCCGAAAACATATATATGTTGATGAATTGGACAGTAAAAGATCGAATGCAAAGCCTTGAAAATACTTTTGAGTATATTAATAATACATTTCAATTAATTTAAATATATGAAGTTTCCTAGAGCACATACTTTAGAAGAAATATCAACTATAATAAATACTGATTATGTTGGTGCTTCTGATTTTCCTGTACTTGGCATGAATGAAATTCACGTTGTTGAGTCTGGTGATATTGTGTTTGTAGATCATCCAAAATATTATGACAAAGCCTTACAATCTGCGGCAACTATCATTTTAATTAATAAAGAGGTTGATTGCCCAGAAGGAAAAGCGCTATTAATTTCAGACGATCCATTTCGTGATTTCAATACGTTAACTGAACATTTTAAACCTTTTAAATCCTCAAACTCTGCGATAGCTTCTGATGCCAAAATTGGAGAAGGCACAATAATTCAGCCTAATTGTTTCATCGGGAACAATGTCAAAATTGGCAAGAATTGTGTTATTCATTCTAATGTTAGCATCTATGATGATGCTGTAATAGGAAATAATGTTACAATACACGCTGGTACGATTATAGGAAGTAGTGCGTTTTATTACAAAAAACGTCCTGAAGGTTTCGATCAATTAAAATCAGGTGGTCGTGTTCTTATTGAAGATAATGTACATATTGGTGCTGCTTGTACTATTGACAAAGGAGTTACAGGCAATACAACCATCGGTAATGGCACCAAAATAGATAACCAAATACAAATTGGCCACGATACTGTTATTGGTAAAAAATGTCTAATCGCTTCACAAACTGGAATTGCAGGATGCGTAGTTATTGAAGATGAAGTTACTATTTGGGGACAAGTTGGTATCACTAGTGGCATAACAATAGGTGCAAAAGCAGTAATTTCGGCACAATCGGGTGTTAGCAAATCGCTTGAAGGAGGTAAACATTATTTTGGTACTCCTGCTGAGGATTTCAGAACTAAATATAAGGAGTTGGCTTCTATTAAAAAGATTCCAGAAATATTAGAACAATTAAAAAATAAATAATGTCGGCAAAAGAACTAGTTAAAGAATTCTATGATGTAGATTTAGCAAATGATGCAAGTGTAGTGCCAAACTTCTTCCACAAAGATTGCGAATTACATTGGACAAGCAGCCAAGGTTTTGCACTCTTAAAATATAATGATATTCTTGATTTCTTTAAAGGAACACGAGAGTCTTACGAAAGCATCCGTTTTGAATTTACACATCTTTTTGAAGCAGACTCTAAAGTAGTAGCAAGATATACACTTTTTGGCAACACTATTGAAGATCCAGATTCTGAAATTATAATAGCCCACTTTATAACAATATGGAAGGTTAAGGAAAACAAGCTTTACAGAGGATACGAAATAAGCCAACAAGCTGATGAAAATAACTCAGAAAGCTTAAAATCTTATACAGAAAGAAATATTTAAAAAGATAATGGTTTTTGCACATCAAAACTCTTATTTTTGCAACACAAATAAGCATTAAACTTAAAAACAAAAATATCAAATGAGCGTTTTAGTTAATAAGAATTCAAATATAATTGTACAAGGTTTTACAGGTAGTGAAGGCACATTTCACGCTGAGCAGATGATTGAGTATGGCACTAACGTTGTTGGAGGTGTTACACCAGGTAAAGGAGGTCAAAAACATTTAGGAAAACCTGTTTTTAATACTGTTTCTGAAGCTGTAAAAGAAGTTGGTGCAGATACAACAATTATTTTTGTTCCGCCAGCATTTGCTGCAGACGCAATAATGGAAGCTGCTGATGCAGGTATAAAAGTAATTATTACAATTACTGAAGGGATTCCTGTTGGAGACATGATTAAGGCTGCTGATTATATTAAGGATAAAGATTGTCGTTTAATTGGCCCTAACTGTCCAGGAGTGATAACTCCAGGAGAAGCCAAGGTTGGTATTATGCCAGGATTTGTGTTCAAAAAAGGAAAAGTAGGTATTGTTTCTAAATCAGGAACTTTAACTTACGAAGCTGCAGACCAAGTTGTAAAACAAGGTTTAGGTATAACAACAGCAATAGGTATTGGTGGAGATCCCATTATCGGTACAACAACAAAAGAGGCTGTTGAGTTATTAATCAATGACCCAGAAACAGAAGCTGTGGTTATGATTGGGGAAATTGGAGGTCAATTAGAAGCTGATGCTGCAAATTGGTATAAAGAAAGCGGAAGTAAAAAACCTGTAATTGGTTTTATTGCTGGTGAAACGGCTCCTGCTGGTCGTACAATGGGACACGCTGGTGCTATTGTTGGCGGTAGTGATGATACTGCACAGGCAAAAAAGAAAATTATGAAAACTTGTGGAATTCACGTTGTGGATTCTCCTGCTGAAATAGGTAAAAAAGTAGCTGAAGTTTTAGGCTAGATTTAACCTATATAAAACTGTTAAAAACCTTACAAAATCTTGTGAGGTTTTTTTATTTCTTGCAACTTGTAATTACTATATTTGAATAGCATCTTTAATAAAAAACTAACTAACCGATTTATATAAACATGAAACTTTTAGAAGGAAAAACTGCCATTATAACAGGAGCAAGTCGAGGTATCGGCAAAGGAATTGCTGAAGTTTTTGCACAGCACGGAGCTAATGTGGCATTTACTTACAGCTCATCTGTTGAAGCCGCGAACGAATTAGAAAAAGAATTAAATAGCCAAGGCATTAAAGCTAAAGGTTATCAAAGTAATGCAGCTAATTTTGATGAATCCCAAAAATTGGCTGAGGATGTGCTTGTTGAGTTTGGTTCAATAGATATTTTGGTTAATAATGCAGGTATCACAAAAGATAATCTCTTAATGCGAATGGGAGAAGAGGATTTTGATAAAGTGATAGAGGTTAATTTAAAATCTGTGTTTAATATGACCAAAGCCGTACAGCGCACAATGCTAAAACAACGGAAAGGTTCTATAATAAACATGAGTTCTGTTGTTGGTGTAAAAGGAAATGCAGGGCAAACGAATTATGCAGCTTCAAAAGCAGGTATTATTGGGTTTTCAAAATCTGTAGCTTTAGAATTGGGCTCACGAAATATTAGAAGCAATGTTATTGCTCCAGGTTTTATTGAAACTGAAATGACGGCAAAATTAGATGAAGAGACTGTGAAAGGATGGAGAAATGCTATTCCATTAAAACGTGGAGGTTCACCAGAAGATATCGCCAATGCTTGTGTATTCTTGGCAAGTGACTTAAGTACATATGTTACAGGACAAACTTTGAATGTTGATGGAGGCATGCTCACTTAAACTTATAATAATGAATTGATACGCATACATTTAATCCGTATCAAAATTTAATGCAAACAGAAACAATCATATATATCATTATTGCTGCACTAACAGCGCTTTTATTAGCGCTGTTTCAGTATATGTATAAATCCAAACTAAAATCTAAATTAAAATACGGACTAGCAACACTCCGTTTTATTTCAATTTTTGCAATTCTTTTATTGCTAATCAATCCAAAATTTGAATCGTTTACATTTTATGAGGTAAAGCCAACTTTAGTAGTGGCTGTTGATAATTCTGAATCTATTTCCTATTTAGAGCAAGATGAAAATGCAGGTAACGCTGTCAAAGCCATTGAAAACAATTCAGATTTAAAAAAACGTTTCAATATTGAAACATATAGTTTTGGCAAAACAGTAAACACTTTAGATAGCTTAAATTATTCCGATAGACAGTCTAATATTTCCAATGCATTAAATCAGTTTAAAGAAATTTATGCTAATCAAACAGCACCAATTATTCTTTTAACGGACGGCAATCAAACTTATGGCTCAGATTATAGCTATATGGCAAAAAACGTAAATCAACCAATTTATCCTGTAATACTAGGGGATTCCACTATTTATTCGGATTTAAATATCAAACAGTTAAACGTTAATCGTTACGTTTATTTAAAAAATAAATTTCCTGTAGAAATCATCGCGAATTATAGTGGTACAGAGCCTATTAATACTGAGTTGAAAATTTGGTCTGGTAATTCGGTTGTTTATAGTAAATCACTTCAATTTGATGCAACAAAAACTTCTGAAATAATTTCTACTACCTTATCTGCAAACAGTGTGGGAGTTAAAACTTATCGCGTAGAATTAGTGCCTTTGGCGAACGAAAAAAATACTGTAAATACTGTCTCTTATAC